>NZ_JACGWD010000006.1:0-104589 GCF_014077565.1 Pseudoalteromonas sp. 5Ae-yellow | reverse complement strand
AGTAGTGAAACGAAACAGCGCCGATGATAGTGTAGCATTTGCTATGTGAAAGTAGGACATTACCAGGCTTCAAATTGTAGAAAGCCCGAATCTAACGATTCGGGCTTTTTTACGTCTGCAAAAAAGTGAAATATGAGTAACTAACATTACGCACTCGATTTCTCTCCAATTTATCTAAATGTACAAGTCGAACTGAATAGTTCATTACTTCAGTACTAAAGTTTATAACCAAATCTAAAGACTATTTAAAATAGTCCGTAAGCTTGAGTTTCTTCACTTTCAGATTCTTCTAGTTGTGTTGGTTTAAATATTACGCTTGGATCAATTAATACACTGTGCTTTTGTGAAAGCTTGATTAATCCTCGCATCATATTTTTAGTTTGTGGGTCTAGATCAAAACCAACCTCAGTGAGCTTATCCAGTGGCTTTATGTCTTCTTTTTTATAGTCAATATTATCTTCAACTTTATCTACTAATAAACCAACATGTGGATTTAATCCGTCTTTGGTGGTGAAAACAATAATAGGTTTATAGTCTAAGGTTATTTGCTCTTTAGCTGATTCAAATAAACGCTCTAGCTGAATTAGGTTACTACGCTTAATTTTTTCGAGCAGAGCTGATACTTGTTTATAATCGCTTTGATTATGAGCTGATATAGCTTCTTTTACCGTTTCTAGCAATGATTGGAAAGGTTCGTTAAGTCGAGACATTGTTAGTTTTAAGTCTTCATTATCGGTGTTGAACTCTTTGTAAAACAGAACAAAATCTTGTAGTTCTGCATCATTGCTTGAAATAGAAGCCGAGCTATTTAGCAAGTTACTTTGAAGGGTATTGAACCAGTTTAATAGTTTTTCTTGCCATATTCTTAGTTGCTTTAGTACATGCGCATTACTTTGTTCGGTTGAGATATTATTTAAAATAATACCTAAATCAAACACAGGCGTTGGTATATCTATATAATCTTTAACACCAATAAAGCTTTTATTATTGTTGGGTAAAGTTGTTAGATTATTGTCAAAGCGCTCTGTTAATAAAATATCGAGTATTTTAAGTGAAATTGTTTTGCAGCCCACTTTAAAGTTTATTAATTCCATGCCTTTATCTTAATTTACCTGTTAATGCTTTAAGGATAGAACAAATTAAATAAATAGCTTAAAGATGGATAAGATTTAATAGAGATAGGTAACTAGGAGTTATTAGATGGCACTAGTGAGGTTTTTTATGGCACGTTTAAATTGATTCTCAAGCTGCTTTTTTCCTAATAAACCTAAGTGTTGAATCACTTTTTCATTACATTCATTTTGCAGCACTAACTTTATTAAAAGTTGTTTATCAGACTCTGTTAATTGAGACATACAAGAAGGAGACTGATTCACTACCTGCCAGAGAGTCGCAGAGATATTAAATTGAGTGAAGTTACTGTTTACGAGCAAGGCTAATCGTTCGCGAGTCTCGGGGCTTACTAACTCATCGCTAAATCCTTCAATTAAAATACTTACAAGTTGCCAATCTAGTGTTTTAAAATGTGTTAAAAGAGCATAAAAAAAATCGTTTTTAAACTGCTTTTTTAGAGGTTGGATAATTGCATCTTTGTTGCTTAAGCATTTAACCACAAGCACTGAATGTTCAGCTGTGCTTTTATCGCGTTGATAACCCAGTTTTACGGTATCAAACCCTTGTTTTTGCCAAAAGTTAAGTAGCTGCGCTGTTGCGCCAAAGCTTGCACCAAACCAACTACATTGGCTTTTTACTTGCGACTCGCAATAGCTAAGTAGCTTTTTACCAAAACCCATATTGTGAGAACTCGGATCAATCGCTATTCGTACAACGCGAGCGCTCAACTGTGTTAAGTAGTCATTACTAAAACTAAGTTGTGAGAGGGTTTGAGCCATTAAATGACCCTGTGGGCGGCGCTCTCCGCTTATAACCTGTAGGGCAAGTTCTTCACTTAAACCACCTTCTATTGCGATTAAACATACACCAACTAATTGATTGTTAATTTTGCTGATGAATATTCGTTGCGATGGTGCGTCTAGTAGTTGGCGTAAATCGTTTACACTACTTTGATAGTGAGCCAATGCAAGCAGGGCAATAACTTGTTGCAGTAAAGGCTCATTGTTTACAAGGGATTGCTGAGTTATTTCGCTATGAACTGGCTGCTCTAATTGCTCACTACTTAACTCTTTATATTGTGCACCGAGTGCAAGCAAGGTGCGAATGTGCTTCTCGAGGGGATCGTGTTTAGCAAAACGCAGTGGCTCATCAAGCGTTACAACTTTAGAGGCTTTATAGTGCGCTTTTATATAGTTACTAAAGCGAATGGTATAACCCCTACCATTGCCCTCATACCCAACCAGTGTACTTGCAAAGACTATACGAGGGTAATGAGCTAGCATTTTTAGCAATAATGGTACAGGGATCGCGGCAGCTTCATCAATGAGTAATAAATCGCACTCAGGTAATGCATTTAATAACGCGTCAGGTGCAACGTAGTGCAAGTTGGCGAGCTGTTTATGTTCAGCGTTGTATTGCAGGTCTAACTCGTTGGCTAAATGTTTAAAGCTACTATGGGTCGCTTTAAACTGAGTGCTGCAAATAATTACTTTTTTATCAGCTAATTTTGCGGCTGCTAAGCCAAGTGCTGCCGACTTGCCTCTACCTCTATCAGCATTAATGAGTAAAGGCCTGTTGGCACGACCATTAGCTACTTTTACTATTTGTTCAACGCAGTTTTGCTGTGGTACATAATCAATTTTATTATGCATTACATAGCTAGCGTTATTACTAATACAGCCATTTTTTTCACTAAAATGAAAAGCGGGTAATTGCTTAATAATAGCCGCGAAACGTTGATTAAATAAACTGTAGTCAATACTCTGACCGTGTGATTGCACTGTACTTAATGAGGGGTCTTGCCAAGAGGCTAAATCATTTAATTCGGGCAGTAATAAAAACAGTATACCGCCTGCTTTAACGGTGCCGGTAAGTGCTGCAAGTTTATCAGGGTGTAAACCACTAAAACCATCGTAAACAGCATGAGCAAATTCTTGCCCTAAAATTTGGTGAGTGCGAGTAGGCCAGTACGAATTTTTAATCGCGCACTGCTTTGATACAGCAAGTGTATTGTTTTCATCTATTAATGAGTTAAGTAATTCATAACACCAAGCAGGGCTGCCCGTAATCAACACTAGCTGACGATGATACGCGCCAGCTAGTTGTTGTTCTAACTCATTTAGGTGAGCTTTATACAGCTTGTAATCGTGCATAGGCCGTTACTAACCATTTACTGCCAAGGTCGTCAAAGTTAACTTGTACGCGAGATTGCGCGCCACTGCCTTCGTAATTAAGTACGGTACCAACACCAAACTTAGCATGCAAAACTCGTTGCCCTAAGTTAAAGCCACTGTCTTCAAATGCGGCATGGCTAACTGATGCGCTAAAACGCCCGGCGGCAGGCGGGCGAGAAACCTGTGTTTTAATACGAATTTCTTCAACGCAGTCCTCAGGTATTTCGCGTAAAAAGCGTGATGGGCTATGGTATTTTTCTTGCCCGTATAAACGGCGACTCTCAGCATGGCTAATGTATAACTTATCCATTGCTCGTGTCATGCCTACATAACAAAGGCGGCGCTCTTCTTCCAAACGACCAGACTCTTCGTTACTTTGCTGAGAAGGGAACATGCCTTCTTCTACGCCCACCATAAACACTAACGGAAACTCTAAGCCTTTAGCTGAGTGAAGTGTCATCATTTGAACGGCGTCTTCGTGCTCTTCTGCTTGTCCTTCACCTGACTCAAGTGATGTATGTGCTAAAAAGCCTTGTAAAGGCGAGCTGTATTCTTCGTCTTCAGGAAGTTCGTACTGGTCACATGCGCTAATTAGCTCTTCTAAGTTTTCTACGCGAGCACGGCCTTTTTCACCTTTTTCAGCTTGGTACATTGCCATCAAGCCTGAGGTTTGAATTGTGTACTTGGCTTGCTCATGCAAAGTTAGATCGCTAATTTTATCTTCTATTTGTTCGACTAGTTCTACAAACTTACTTACGGCACCAGAAGCACGACCAGATAAATGCTGTTGTTCTACAATTGCTTTTGCGGCATACCAAAGCGGTAACGATTCTGCTCGTGCACAATCTCGTATATGGCTCAATGTTTTGTCGCCAATACCGCGTGCTGGCGTATTAATTACACGCTCAAATGCGGCATCGTCTTGACGATTACCCACTAGACGTAAGTACGACAATGCATCTTTAATTTCTTGTCGTTCGAAGAATCGCATACCACCATAAATACGGTATTTTAAGCCTTCTTGTAGCATGGCTTCCTCGAGTACACGAGATTGCGCGTTACTACGGTATAAAATTGCGGCATCTTGCAGGGCATTACCTGCATTTAACCAGCTTCGTAGTTTGCTACTTACAAAGCGCGCTTCGTCTAACTCATTAAATGCTGCATAAATAGAGATTGGTTCGCCATCGTTACCGTCGGTCCACAAGCTTTTACCCATACGTTCTGAGTTATTTTGAATTAATGCATTAGACGCTTTCAAAATAGTCGCTGTTGAGCGGTAGTTTTGTTCAAGACGAATGGTTTCTGCGCTGAAGTCAGTTAAAAATCGTTTAATATTTTCGATTTTAGCACCGCGCCAACCGTAAATACTTTGGTCATCGTCGCCTACAATCATGATACTGCTTGTATCGCCTGCAAGTAACTTTAACCATGCATATTGAATGGTATTTGTATCTTGGAACTCGTCTACGAGCATATGTGCAAAGCGTTGCTGGTAATGACGTAGTAACGTAGGGTTATTTTTTAACACTTCGTAGCTGCGTAGTAATATTTCGGCAAAATCTACTAGGCCAGCTCTGTCACAGGCTTCTTGATAGGCGGCGTAAACACGCAGCATCATTTGCTCGTTAATATCGTATGCTTGAATATCTTTAGGGCGAAGTGCTTCATCTTTTTTGGCGCTAATGTACCAGCCAAATTGTTTAGCAGGCCATTTTTTATCATCAATATTCATTGATTTTAATAAGCGCTTGATCATCCGAAGTTGATCGTCAGAGTCTAAAATTTGAAAGGCTTCTGGTAAGTTAGCTTCACGGTGATGAGCACGTAAAATACGATGCGACAAACCATGGAACGTACCAATCCACATACCACCTACAGGGGCTTTTAGTGTTTCTTCAACGCGGCTGCGCATTTCTTTAGCCGCTTTATTAGTAAAGGTTACGGCAAAAATACTGTAAGCAGATGCTTGCTCAACTTGCATAAGCCACGCAATACGATGAACTAACACTCGTGTTTTACCAGACCCAGCACCTGCTAATACCAGCATGTTTTGTAGTGGGGCTGCAACGGCATCGCGTTGTTTGTCATTTAAGCCATCGAGTAATTGTGAAACGTCCATCGTTACGCCTTTTTAATCAATATTGTGGGCAGTATAACAGGTGTTTTTGTTAGGCTAAATAAAATACTGTTTTTATAAACAGCTATTTATAAAATAGCCTTAAAAACGAGTAACTTGCTAATTTTTTAAACAAACAAAAAAGTGTAAACGCACAATAAAAATTGCTAATTTGACCTAAAGTTAGCAATTTTTACTAACTCTCTAAATCTAGGGTAATTTAACTATTTGATTTGTAAGCTTTAATAAATTGGCATAGAGTGTGTAAGTAAATAATTATAAAATCAAATAAATACAGAGGTTAGTATGGCAGATCAAGGTTCTGGCGGTAACGTAATCGCAGCATTATGTAATATATTTTTTCCTGGTTTAGGGCAGTTAGTGCAAGGGCGTATTTTAGCGGCTATATTTTTTGCACTCGCTATTATAATAAGTTACGCACTAATTTATGTGCTTGTAGGTTTTGTACTTGTGCCTATTATTTACTTATGGTCGATTATTGACGCAGCGCGTTATAGATCGCGAAGTTAACGGCTTTAAAGTTGAATAAAATAGCGCCCTTGTGGCGCTATTTTACTTTATATGTCCTGTGGTTTGCGGGCGTTTACGTATATAATTACGCAATTAAAGATTTACAGGCAAACCCTATGGAATATCAATTTATTCGCGACCCTATTAGTGGGCTACGTATTAAAATAAGCAGTGAACACGCTATTATTGGTCGCTGGCTAAACGAAGAAATAGGCAAAGACAAAGTAGCTATGGTGCAAGCGCTTATTGCATCGGTGAGTTCAAGCTATGAGCCGCTAACGCTAAAAGGCCAAGAAATAGATTTAATATTAACCAAAGACGAAGCACTATTTGAAGCCCATGCGCTTCATCAAGACAGTGAAGACCTAATAGCGTATCAAGATGACGATTTAGCGCTTGAAGAAAATGGTTTAAGTAGTGGTTGTGGCTTTGAAGATTTCATTGATTTAATTGATTCATGGGCTGAATTTAGCGGCTCAAAGTAAACTACATATTAAGATAGTGCTGATGCGTTAAGCTTCCTTTATCTGTACTATTACACTAATCAAAAACGACAGGAATGAATATGTCTGCCAATTTAAACAAGCTAGTAGTTATGCTAGAAATGCAAAACGCCATGAACACTAAAGTACATGAGCAATGGTTTACTCAAGGATTCGAATGGTACCGCGCTATTTGGGTTGAGTGTGCTGAAATGCTGGATCATCATGGTTGGAAATGGTGGAAAAAACAAACACCAGATACCGAACAAGTTATTTTAGAGTTGGTTGATATTTTTCATTTTGGTTTATCGCTTAGAATTGACGGCAAAACTAGCTACGAAGACTTAGCAAAGCAACTTGAAGCTGAGCTTAGTAATGCTCAACAAGCGGATGACTTTAAACAAACGCTAGAAATATTAGCGGCTTCTGCTGTTGCAGATAAAACGTTTAATGCAGCTGCATTTGCTGGCTGTATGGCGCAAATGGGTATGGATATTGATGATTTATATCGCGGCTACGTAGGGAAAAATACGTTAAACTTTTTCCGCCAAGATCACGGTTATAAAGATGGTAGCTATATCAAAGAGTGGAACGGGCAAGAAGATAACGAGCATTTAGTTGAAGTAGTTAAAAGCCTTGATACGGAACATGCAGATTTTGCAAAGTTAGTATATCAAGGCCTTGAAGCGCGTTACCCAAAAATCTAGCCCAAGTAAACTACGTTAAATAATCTTACGATAGTCGGTAACACTCAGGTAATCGGCTATTTCGTTATGTGGTTGTTGGCTATCAGGGTTAGCAACTGCAAGTAAGTGCTCAATGCCGTATTCTCGCGCGGCATTTAATACCTGCACACTGTCATCTACAAACAAAGTGCGCTGCTTATTAAACCCTAAGTCTTTTTGTACTTGGTGCCACAAACTTTGTTGCTCTTTACTTACTCCATATTCATGAGTAGACACTACGCCATCTAGGTAGTTATCAATCGCTGTATGCTCAAATTTAAGCATGACACTCTCAGGGTGGGCGTTGGTAAGTAAAATTAACTCTTTGCCTGCTTTTTTAAGCTCAGTTAAAAAATGAGGTACGTCTTCGCGCATTTTAATTAAATGCTGAGACTCTCGTTTAAACTCCATTATAGGCAAGCTTAATTGCTGCTCCCAATAATCTAAACAATACCACTGTATTTGACCGCTCACAGCTTGATAGCGTTTTAAAATATCTGCTTTAGCTGCATCTAGGCTAATGCCCCTTGCTAATGCGTGTTGCGCAGGAATAACGTTAAGCCAAAAATGACTGTCGTAATGTAAATCGAGTAATGTTCCATCCATGTCGAGCAAAACGGTATCGATTTTTGACCAATTTAACATAGGAATTTCAACTTATAAGGTTTATTATTGAACTAACTGCCATGATAGCAAATTAACGCCAATGACACAGAAAAAGCACCCAACACCACCACAAATCCTCAGTAACAATGTTGTCGCTAAAAGCCGCCTGTTTACTGTGGAGTCTTTAGAGTTAAAGTTTTCTAATAACGAAGAGCGCCAGTATGAGCGAATTCGCGGCGGTGGCCGGGGAGCAGTGATGATTGTTCCGTTAAGTGCAGACAACGAATTACTACTTGTACGTGAATACTGTGCGGGCACAAACGATTACCAGTTAGGTTTTCCTAAAGGCTTAATCGATCCGGGCGAAACGCCAGAGCAAGCTGCTAACAGAGAGCTTAAAGAAGAAATTGGCTTTGGTGCTGAGTATTTTAAACCATTAAGAACAGTAACAATGGCGCCGAGTTACTTTAATGCCACTATGCATATTTTATTTGCTAAGCAATTATACCCACAAACCCTTATTGGCGACGAACCAGAGCCGCTTGTTGTTGTTAAGTGGCCATTAACTCAGTGGCAGTCATTATTAGACCAAGAAGATTTTACCGAAGCACGCAGTGTTGCAGCTTTGCTATTATTAGATAAGTATTTAGCGTCTGGGGCTGCCGATGAATAAATTAATCGAACCGTGCATTGAATTAGCTGAGCGTGCTGGCGATGCAATTATGGCCATTTATAAAAAAGGCGATATTGGCCAACAAGAGAAATCAGATAATACGCCTGTTACCAAAGCTGATTTAGCAGCAAATGACGTACTGGTTGCTGGATTAAAAGCACTTGCGCCCGATATCCCAATTATGTCGGAAGAAACACCTATACCTGCACTCGTCGACAGACAGGACTGGCAGCGTTATTGGTTACTCGATCCGATGGATGGCACAGGCGAGTTTATTTTAGAAAGTGGCGATTTTGCAGTAAATATTGCATTGATTGAAAATAATCATCCTGTGCTTGGCGTTATTCATTGGCCTGCAAAAGGTGTGACTTATTTTGCTACAGCTAAAAATGGTGCCTTTAAACGTGAAAACTCAATTGATACGCAAATATCTGTAGCGCCGCCAGAGAACTTGACGCTTGCTGTGAGCCGCCGCCAGAAAATAGAAGCGGTGAGTCAGTATTTAAATAGTCAGTTTACAACTATTGCTATTGGTTCGTGCTCATTAAAAGCTTGTACTGTTGCAGAAGGCAAAGCAGATTGTTTTTTAAGAATTGGTCCAACGGGAGAGTGGGATACAGGTGCTTCACAAGTTATTGTTGAAGAAGCCGGTGGTTGTATTACCGATGCAGAATTTAACCCGCTAACGTACAACCAACGCGAGAGTACTGAGAACCCTGACTTTATAGTGATGGGACATCCAGACTGGGAATGGCAAAAAATGATTAATCCGCATCAAAGGTTGAGCGCAGAATAGCAATTTGATTGCTTTTTGTCCGGTTGAACAACTTTAATTAGTTTAGGCCTTGCATTAAATATTTATTCCTATATAGTAGCGCTCTCTTCAAGGCAGGCTCGTAAATATTACGAAAATGTTTTAAAGAAATTACAGGCGCGGGATGGAGCAGTCTGGTAGCTCGTCGGGCTCATAACCCGAAGGTCGTCGGTTCAAATCCGGCTCCCGCAACCAATTTTTTATAAGATTTGGTTACTGTAAACTCTAGCTTAAGAGATAAAATAAAGTAGTCGATAGACTTAAAATATACAGGCGCGGGATGGAGCAGTCTGGTAGCTCGTCGGGCTCATAACCCGAAGGTCGTCGGTTCAAATCCGGCTCCCGCAACCAATTCTTTAATTGGAAGCCAAGTTGTAATGTAAGCAACTTTAAACAAGTCTACAAATTTCAGGCGCGGGATGGAGCAGTCTGGTAGCTCGTCGGGCTCATAACCCGAAGGTCGTCGGTTCAAATCCGGCTCCCGCAACCACTGAAATTAAATACCTAAAAAGTTAAAACAAAATAGCACTCTTTATCGAGTGATTTTTTGCGTCTGCAGTTTAATAAATTCTTATAATTATAAAACTCACCGTTACTGCGCAAAACACTTTGCACAAGTAAGCGAAGGTCGTCGGTTCGCTTTTTACAAACTCAAGCTCCCGCAACCACTGAAATTAAATATCTAAAAATTCAAAACAAAATAGCACTCTTTATCGAGTGATTTTTTGCGTCTGCAGTTTAATTAATTCCTATAATTATAAAACTCACCGTTACTACGCAAAATACTCTGCATAAGTAAGCGAAGGTCGTCGGTTCGCTTTTTACAAACTCAAGCTCCCGCAACCACTGAAATTAAATACCTAAAAAGCTAAAACAAAATCGCACTCTTTATCGAGTGATTTTTTGCGTCTGCAGTTCAATGAATTCCTATAATTATAAAATTCACCGTTACTGCGCAAAATACTTTGCACAAGTAAGTGAAGGTCGTCGGTTCGCTTTTTACAAACTCAAGCTCCCGCAACCACTGAAATTAAATACCTAAAAAGTTAAAACAAAATCGCACTCTTTATCGAGTGATTTTTTGCGTCTGCAGTTTAATGAATTCCTATAATTATAAAACTCACCGTTACTACGCAAAATACTCTGCATAAGTAAGCGAAGGTCGTCGGTTCGCTTTTTACAAACCCAAGCTCCCGCAACCACTGAAATTAAATATCTAAAAATTTAAAACAAAATCGCACTCTTTATCGAGTGATTTTTGTGTCAGCAGTTTGATAAAATACCTTATATTCTGCTTTATTTAATGACTTTACTCTAATATCTGTGACGTTTAACAAATAACTTATTTTTTAAAAAAGAGTATTTTATGTTAAAACGGTTAAAAGATTTTAAGTAACAATACACATCACATGACAGAACTTTATCACTGGTTTGATTTAATAGGCATTGCGGTGTTTGCTGTGTCGGGCACTTTGCTAGCGTACGAAAAAAAAATGGATGGCTTTGGAGTCGTAGTTTTAGCGACGGTAACTGCTATTGGTGGTGGTACAGTGCGAGATCTAATTTTAGATGTTCCTGTGTTTTGGTTACACGATCAAAGTTACTTTTTTGCCATACTAGCTTCAGTATTTGTTACAACACGCCTTATAAATAAACAAAAGCCGATACCTCATTATATTTTACAAACAGCGGATGCGTTTGGTTTAGCTTTTTTTGCAGTAATGGGGGCGCAAAAAGCGCAGCTTGTTGGTATGCCCGATATGACAGCGGTAATTATGGCTGTAATTACAGGCTGCTTTGGTGGATTAATTCGAGATGTGCTTGCACGCGAGATCCCTATGCTATTAAAAGGTGAGCTTTACGCTATTACCTGTATAGCGGGTGGCACTGTTTATACGCTTGGCATTAGTTTTTCGTTAGTAACCGAAATGGCGATGGTATTAGGTATGTTAATGACCTTATTACTTCGTTTAGCTGCTATAAAATGGCAAATCACATTACACGTTTTTAAATATCCTGACTAAACTGGTGTAATCACACCATTTACTAGGATAAGGAATGTCGTTAGCTCGTATATTTTCTCGTGCTCAAGTGGGTATAAATGCCCCTGAAGTTATTGTAGAAGTTCACCTAGGAAATGGTTTACCCGCTTTTCATATAGTAGGCCTGCCCGAAGCGTCCGTTAAAGAATCAAAAGATAGAGTACGTAGCGCACTCGAAAACTCACAATTTGGTTTTCCCGATCAACGAATAACTGTAAATTTAGCCCCTGCCGATTTGCCAAAAGATGGCGGACGGTTTGATCTTGCTATTGCGGTGGGTATTTTAGTCGCCTCTGGGCAAATAGTGTGTCCTGATATTCACAAGTACGAGTTTTATGGTGAGCTTGCTCTTAATGGTGAGGTGCGTGGTGTAAACGCTATTTTACCTTCGGTACTTGCTGCAAAAGAGCAAGATCGTTGCTGCTTTTTACCTCTTGCAAACGACAGCCTAGCAAGCCTAGTTAATGGCGTTAAACGCAAAGCCGTAAGCTCTATTCAAGAAGTGTGGGGGGATTTACTTAATCAACAACCCTTACCATTAAATATAGAGTATCCCGACTGCACACAAGCCCCTGACTTTTTACTTGATTTAAGCGATGTGAAAGGTCAGCCCGGTGCAAAGCGTGTACTCGAAATTGCTGCAGCTGGCGGGCATAATTTATTATTTTTAGGTCCTCCAGGTACTGGTAAATCGATGCTGGCCCAGCGAATGGCAACTATAATGCCTACTATGTCGGACGATGAAGCTATTTCGACAGCTGCGCTTTACTCTATTATTGGGCAATCCATAGATTTAACTAATTGGCGACAGCGGCCATTTCGTAATCCACATCATACTTGTTCAGCTGTTGCCTTGGTGGGGGGCTCTTCGAATCCCAAACCTGGTGAAATTTCTCTGGCACATAATGGTGTGCTCTTCTTAGATGAGTTACCGGAATTCGAGCGTAAGGTACTTGATTCACTGCGTGAGCCAATGGAAACCGGTACAGTTACTATTTCACGTGCAGCTAGGCAAATGGAGTTTCCGGCGCAGTTTCAGCTTATTACAGCATTAAATCCAAGCCCAACAGGGAGTCATACAGATAAGCGGGCAACTCCCGATCAAGTTATGCGTTATTTATCGCGTGTGTCGGGGCCTTTTATTGACCGTATTGATTTGCAAATAGAACTACCTCGTTTAACGAGCGTTGAACTACAAAGTACTCAGCCGGAGGAAAGTAGTGCTGAGGTTAGAGCAAGAGTTGAAACGGCTTATTACCTACAACTAAAACGTCAAGGTAAGGTTAATGCGAGGCTTAATAATAAAGAAATGAGTGTGCACTGTGTACTGGCGCCAGCAGAGTTGCAGTTTTTAGCCAGAGCAAGCGAAAAGTTGTCTTTATCGCCACGCTCTTATCATAGAGTAATTAAGGTGGCGCGAACTATTAGTGATTTAAAGGGGGCTGAAAATATTAGTTTAAATGAGCTTAAGGAAGCTCTTAATTACCGTGCATTTGAGCGCCTTATTGCGCAATTAACTAAATATTAAATAGAGAGCATATAGCCTTTACCACGAACGGTAACAATACGTTTTTGATCTTTTTCGTCATTTAATTTTTTACGTAAACGACCAATCAGCACATCAACAGTACGATCGTTTGGACTCCAATCGGGCTGGCCTATTTCTTCTGATATTTTTTCACGGGATGTGGCTTTACCTGCATTACTAATTAAGCAAATAAGCACTTTATGTTCGGCTTCAGTTAAGCGTGATTCAACGCCTGCAGCAGTAATTAGTGTGCGGTTATCGGGGTGAAGCTTAAAGTCAGCATATTCTATAAACTCTTCGCTTTCGTCGTCTTCTAGCTTAACTGCAACACGCTTATAGAGCGCGCGCATGCGAAGTTCTAACTCAAGTAAATCGACAGGCTTACAAATATAGTCATCAGCACCTTGTGCAAGGCCTGCAATACGATCGGCTTGGGAGTCACGACTCGATAATACAATAACGCCAATATCGGTAAGTGTGTTTAATTCTTTTGCCAGCTGAAGCCCATCACGCTTTGGCAAAACAATGTCAATTATGGCTAATGATATAGCACCGCGCAGGTTTACCCGCTGCCTTACAATGTTAAGTGCATCAGCGCCAGTTGGGTCTACCTCTATTGTAAATTCGGTATCTGCAAAGTGATTTTGGATGCGTTTAACGAGTAGTTCATCGTCTTCAACCAATAAAACATTAATAGCCATAGTACTTTATTTTGAATGCTTATAGCTCTGTATGGTAGCACCATTAGGTAAATGCTGATAAGGGGGTTTATTAGTTTTAAGTAACTTAATATTTCAAAGGTGTATAAGACGTTATTAGAGGATGAGGTTAGCACCTTTAAACTAATTAAAAGGTGCTAAATAATTAATACTACTATTAATAAATCTGTATTAAGTCGTTATTTTAAAGGTTTAGACTCAGTCATTTTTATACATTGAGTCCCACCATTGAGGTTCATCTTTTAGCTTTTTATCAAAGTATGCAAGCATGGTGTTCCACCAATCAAATCGTTTATCGCGTGCAAAAATTTGGTGGTCGGCGCCTTTGTATTCGATTAACTCTACGTCCTTATTAAGCAGTTTAAGCGCAGTGTACATTGTTAAGCTTTCGCCAACAGGTACATTGGTATCACTATCACCATGAAGAAGTAGCATAGGTGTTGTTACTTTGTCGGCATGAAATACAGGGCTATGTTGGCTGTAAAGTTCAGGGTTATTCCATGGGAAGCTATTTTTTGATGCTTCGCCAGAATATAAGTAGCCCCACCAACCTTCACCCCAATACGAGGTAATATTAGAAATACCCGCATGAGCTATTGAAGCACTAAATATATCGGTTTTAGTTGCCAATAACATGGTCATGAAGCCACCGTATGATGCCCCTAAATTTCCTACCTTTTCACTATCAACATAGTTGTATTTCTTTAAAAAGGCTTGCGTGCCTTCGATAATATCGTCTGCAGTGTAGTCGCCCCAGGCATTAACATGCTGCGCTGAAAACTTTTGTCCAAACCCTGTTGCGCCAGTAGGCTGTACTACATAAACAACGTAGCCATTTTCTGCCCATAAGTTAAACGGGTAACGACTTGTAAAACCACGCGTAACTGGTGAAGTACCGCCGTAGTAATACACGAGCGCTGGGTGCTTTTTAGTTTTATCTAAATTGCTTGGAATGTAAACACGGCCCGTTATTTCAACCCCATGTTTATTTTTAAAATTAAACTCTTCTAATGTAGGGAGTCGTGTATTTGCATAGCTACTTGGTTTTGAATCCCATATTAAATCTGTTTTATTTTTACTTACGTTCAGGCTCTTTAGTTGTTGTGGCGCTAAAGCGTTAGTACCACTTAATAAAATTTCGTTATTACGGTCGTGTGAGTAACTAAATTGTTCAACAATATCCAATCCCGTATTTAACTTTTTAAAGCGCTGTTTACTTAAATCGAATAGGTAAAGTGGCTGAGTGTCTTGCTCTGTTACTTTAATGAGCGCATCGCCGTTTTCTAAAACGTGCAGTTGGCCAATAGCGGGGTCGAATTGTTTACTGAGTGCTTTTACGTTTTTACCGCCTTCAGTAAGTAGGTAAAGTTGCCCGTCGTAGTTATTAGCAAGCATTGCTTTTGGTAGTGCTCTGCCTGCGCCATTTTTAAAGTCAGGGCCTGCAACTACATAAATATCTTTATTTGTATATTTGGCTAAATTAAACGTTTTGAATTTACCAAGCGATGAAAGCTTGTTTGATTTTAAATCGAGTTCGGCTAACTCTGTTTCAGGGTGGGTTGATGCTTGCATTGCCATTACTGGGCGGCTCATTAATATTTTGCCACGGTTACTATTTGAATCTTCAAGGCTGTAAGAAAGAGGACCTTGGCTAAGTGCTTTTGTTAAACCACTTTTAGTATCAAGCATGTAAATTTGGCTGGTGGTACGTGCATATGACCAACGATCTTGTAGACCTTTATAGTGCTTGGTTAAGCTGTTAGTGCTCTCAGGTGATTTAGACCAGCTAAACAAAAGACTGGTGTCGTTATAAAAGGTAAAGCCATTGGCTCCTTCTAAATCGTTTGCTAATGTTTTTATTGAGAAGTTTTTACGGCTAAGTTGTTTAAGTTCACCATTTAACAAATACACTAAATATTGGTTATCTGGACTCCAAATAATGTTACTTGGTTGGCCTGCTTCGAAGCGATAAAGCGTTTGATTATCTGAATCTTTAAGTACAGTAACTGTATTTGCTTGGTTTTGTGTTTTATCGCTATAAGTGCGAGTAGTAGTAACGTACTGCTTAGCATTAGGTGCGAGTGATAATTGGCTGATTGTAGGGGCATCAAACAATTGTTTTGCAGATAAGCGTTTTGTTTTTGAGGCGCTAAGCGTAATTTTATCAACGTCGTTTTTAGGTGCAAAATCAAGCATTACGTCGTGCCAATTAGCTACTTGTTGGGCTACTATTAAAATAGAGTGAGTACTGTTATTTAAAGCTAACTTATAGCTATTTTTATCACCTGTTTGTAGTTCGCCATTAATAAATAACTGACCTTGCTCAATCCCTTTTAAGGTAAGCGTACCTTGTGTAAAGCGGGTTGTTTCAATATTAAATTTTAGTGCCTGTAACCCACCTAAAGTGAGCGCATTGATTTTATTAAACGGCTGCCAGCTTTGTTTTTTCCCAAATACAGAAAAACTATCTGAGTCTGCTTGTAGCTGCGGCAATAGGTTATTAATAATGGCATTGCCATGAGGTGTTTGAAAAGGCTTTAACTGCATGTCTTCGGCAAGTGGGCCGATAAACTGAATTTTTGATTTATCCAATGGTGCAGCTATTGCAGCAAAGCTTAAGCTGCTAAGCGTTAAAAGAGCTGCTGCGTACTTAAATAGCTTATTTTGATGACACCATGGTGCGCTAAATTTCATTATTATGCCTATTATTATTGGAAGTTTGGCCAAATATAGCATGTATTGATACCATGCTCACATATCCAATATAGAGGAGAGAAAGTGACTTTACTGATAGTTTATATGGTAGTGGCGATTGTTATTTCGTTTTTATGTTCTGTGATGGAGGCTGTGTTATTAAGTATTTCGCCCAGCTATGTTGCATCACTTAGGAAAGATCATCCTGAGCTTGCTAAACAGCTCGAAAAACTTAAAAACAATATAGATCAGCCTTTAGCTGCTATTTTAACTTTAAATACGGTTGCCCATACTGCGGGTGCTGCTGGGGTAGGCGCACAGGCAGCTGTCGTGTTTTCCGATGCGGCTGTAGGTATTGCATCAGCCATTATGACATTCCTCGTATTAATTCTTTCTGAAATTATTCCTAAAACCTTGGGGGCTAATTACTGGCGAGCTCTAACGCCAAGTGTTACTTACGCTTTGAGGTTTTTAGTTATATTGCTAAAGCCTTTTGTATGGTTTGCACAAAAGCTAACAAATTTAATGGGTCCAAAGCACGATGAGGCTTACTATATTCGTCAAGAGATAGAGGCAATGGCTGATATAGGTACGGAGTCGGGTGCATTACATCAGGATGAGTCCGAAATAATTCGTAATTTATTGCATTTTAGACATGCAAAATTATGCGACTTAATGACGCCTCGAACTGTAATTTTTAAAATCCACAAAGACTTAACAGTAAATCAGTATTTAAACGATCACGGCTCGTCGTCATTTTCTCGTATATTGGTATTTGATAAAGACAGCGACGATATTGTTGGGTTTGTGCATAAAAACGATATTATGCTGGCATTTCACCGTTTAGGTACCGATTACAAAATTAGCAAATTGATTAAGCCTATTTATACGGTGCCGAGTTCTCAAAATGTATCGTCGTTACTGCAAACTCTTTTAACAAAGCGCACGCATATATGCCTAGTTGTAGATGAGTACGGTGACGTGCAAGGTATTGTAACGCTAGAGGATATGATTGAAGCTTTAATGGGGCTAGAGATTGTAGATGAGCGTGACCAATCTACTAATATGCGCGCAGTAGCAAGGCAGCGTTGGCACAAACGTTTAGCAAGCAGTGCGCATATAGTCAGTGAAGAAGATAAACACACTCGGGGTGATAATTAGTTAACCAGCCCCGATTAAATATTAATACCGCTTTAAGCGGGGCTGCCATCAGTTTTCAGCCAATCTTTAGCCCAAGATATAAATTCGCCTTGTGGTTTAGGACGACTAAATAAAAAACCTTGTATGGCTAAGTTTCTTCTATAATGCCTCAAATAAACGAGCTCTTCTGGTCGTTCAACACCTTCTGCCACTAAATCTAAATTATCTTTACTTGTAATATTAAATAACGAGCTTACAACTACTTGAGAAAATAAATCTGTTTCTATATGGCTAATGAGTGAACGGTCTATTTTAATTTCAGTAAAAGGAAGGTTTCGAAGCTGATTCATATTAGTAAAACCAACACCAAAGTCGTCTAGCGATATACCAAAGCCATGCATTCTTAATCTGTTTAGTGTTTCTAATTGCATGAGACTTGAGAGTGCATGTTGTTCTGTTATTTCTATAATTATATTACTAGGCGTGAGTTGGTTTAGTTCTAAAATGAGTAGTAATTTATTAGGACAGTTTAGATCGTCGAGCTGAGTTGGCGATAAGTTAAATGCCATCTTAAAATCATGACCTAATTGTGATTTCATATTTTTGAATTCGCTGGTGGCCTTTTCAAAAAGAGAAAATGTAATTTGATTAATTAAGTTGTGTTTTTCGGCTGTGTTTATAAAACGGTTAGGTAAAATAATATTGCCGTCTTTACTTGATAAAATACGCGCTAAGACTTCAACACTTTCAATTTTATTGTTATCGGCGTTTATTTTTGGTTGATAAAAAGGCGTTATTTCATCGTTTTTTAATGCATTAATAAGCTCATCTTTTGAAATGGCTGACTCTTTTAATAAAGTGTGACTGTTTAATTGCGCCACTTTAGTAAGTAACCTACTTACCTGAGACAGTTGCACTGGCTTTGAAATATTACCAATGAGGTGAGCGTTATGTTGTTTCGCGAGATTGGCAGCTAAACTAATAACTTTATGATCCATTTCAGAGACAATAATTATCCCGCCTTGATAATGTAACTCTCCTAAATGACGGATTAATTCCATGCCGTCCATTTCGGGCATATTGAGATCAGTAAAAATAGCATCAAAATAGTTAATATCCTCTCTTACTTTTTCAAGAGCTTCTTTTGCACTCAAGCACGTAGTTATAGTGTTAGACATACCCAATTCGTTGAGTATGGCTTCCATAACGATCAAAATTGCTTTTGAGTCGTCAACAACTAAAATGTTAGGCACTATTTTGTTCACTGTTATCCCTTTCAATGTATAGTTTATGATTACTATAAAAGTAGTAGTGTTTTTTTACTTTGTCAGTATCAAACGCTTTTATTTTGAAAATAGTTACCGAGCACCTTTACTCGTGTTTTTAAGTTGATTAGGTATACTAGCGCCATTGTTTTAAACGGTCTTAATTATGATAAGAATAGATCTTACTTTAGCCGAGCAGCCATTTTCGCTTATGGTGTCTGGGCAAAAAATTGTGCAGGTATTTCATGCGCAACAAGCCATTACCTTTGATAATCCTCGTGAAAATTACTATCAGTTTACTTACAACAACAAAGTAATCGGTATTGATACTGGAGCGGCGGAAGAGCAAAGTATTTCGCTATTTGTCGATGAGCAATTTGCGACACAACTGGCGCTACCAGCGCCGTTAAACGCGACACCTAAAAAAGGCTTTTTAGGTTTGGCTGCATTAGGTTTTAAGCTTTTTAAAAGTGCTAAGATAATTAAAGTAGTGCTTGCCGGGGCTTCTGTTGCAGGCTATGCGTGGTTATTTAGTATTGAATTTGCACTAATGCTGATTGGGTGTTTAGTTGTACATGAGTACGGCCATGTGCGAGCAATGAAATATTTTGGTATAAAAACCAAAGGTATTTATTTAATCCCGTTTGTTGGAGGGCTTGCTGTAAGTGACGATAAAATAACGACTCGTTGGCAAGATGTCGTTATATCGCTAATGGGACCTGCATTTGGTTTAATTACCTCGGTACTGGGTGTCGTTTTATATTACGCCACCGAGATGGAGATATTTGCAGGTGTTGCGGTGCTTAGTGCGTTATTAAATTTATTTAACTTGTTACCAATTTTACCGCTTGATGGCGGGCATGTATTAAAAAGTATTAGCTTTTCAATGCGTTCATGGATTGGTTTAAGCGTATGCTTATTAGGCGTACTATTTGGCTTATGGCTGAGCTACACCTTTGGCTTAATGTTACTGGTATTCTTTTTGTTTGTAGGTGCGCTGGAAATTGTATTTGAGTGGCGAGGCCGTCACTACTCACACTTAATGCCGCTAGATAAATATGGCCAAGGCTTTTCAGCGGTAATGTATGCAGTTGTAGTCGCTGGGCATGTAGCTGTAATGATGCATTTTGCCGATTCAGAAAATCCAATATTGAGCCTGCCGATGACTATTTTATCGAGCTAGTATTTATCGTTCTAGGTAAAAGTGGGCTGTAATATTTGTTACAGCCCGTTAAAAATTAATAAAAGCTCAATACCAGCGATATAAAAACCCCAGTTACAAATAACTGCACAACACAAAATCCCATAATATCTTTTGCTTTTAAGCCTGCGATAGCAAGGACGGGTAGTGCCCAAAAAGGTTGAATTAAATTAGTCCACGCATCGCCCCATGCTACAGCCATTGCAACGCGCGATATATCGGCGCCTAGCTCTTGCGCTGCGGGTATAACAATAGGCGCTTGTACTGCCCATTGGCCGCCGCCAGAGGGCACAAACATATTAACGAGTCCTGCACTTATAAAGCTGTAAAATGGCAAGCTATCGGCATCTGCAATGGCAATAAAGCCTTGTGATATTTGTTGTGCTAACCCTGTATCGACCATCACCGCCATAATGCCAGCATAAAACGGAAACTGAATAACAATACCCGCACCACTTGGAATTGCTTGTTGTAAGCTATTAAGCACATTGTGAGGAGTTTGATGTAGCGTAATAGCTAAAAACAAAAATACGGCAATAACGCTATTAAGGTTTAAGTTTCCGCGAGCAATAAAAAAGTAATAACCTAAATATGCCAAACCTAATAAGCCAATTGTCATACCGAGTAGTTTGCTTTGTTCCAAATGTTGGGCAGGTCTGGTTATTGTTGTGGGCTTAGGTGTTGTCTCTTGTAAAAGAGCTGGGTCGATATATACGCTTTCTTGCTCGCTTGGCAGCATATAGCGATTAACGAGCGGCATAATAATGAATAAACCAACTAATATGGCTATATTAAAGCCCGCAAATAAAGTGTGCTCTGTACTAATAATACCAATGCTGGCCTCTGAAAAGTGACCATCGGTTGCGATAGTTAAAGGAATCGAACCCGCTAATCCGCCATGCCATACAACAAAACCTGAGTAAGCGCTGGCTACTAATAATCGATAATCAACACGAGTATGTTTAGCAATTGCTTTGGCAAAAAGGGCACCAATAACTAAGCCAAATCCCCAATTTATCCAGCTCGCTAAAAGCGAAATAAGCGTGACTAATATAATTGCTTTAGGTGCGGTGCTTGCAAATGTTGCTAGCTTTTCTAATAACTTACTTATAGGTGGCGTACTTGCCAACATATAGCCTGTAATTAACACTAGTAGCATTTGCATAGCAAAACTTAATAAGTTCCAAAACCCACCTCCCCACGCTTGTAATACTTCAATGTTAGTTGCGGTTGTAAATAAGATCGCACTGACAAGAGTAATTATTGTAAGTAAAATTACAAATATAAAAGGGTCGGGAAGATAGCGCTCTACAATTTTAGTAAAAGGGCGGGCTATTTTATTAAGCATAAGCACAACTGTTTTGGTTATTATTTTAACGCTAATTAATCATGAAAAATCACCATTGGCAAACAGCATTTAGTCTAATATTTGCGGTTAAAAGCTTAAACATTGCTTAAAAGCATCGCTTACAGTAACGTACTGTTTATAGATAATTTACTAACGAAGACTTTGTATTATGCCGGTGATATTTAAAAGGCTAGCGTTACTTGTTCGCGCTCATATAGATCAGTTGAGTTGGCAAGCAGTGGCATTAGCTATTTTGACTCATATGCTATTAACATGGAGCTTATTATTTATAGCGAATGAGAAAGCGTTAACCTCGCTTACTACCTTTTTTTACTATTACACAGTAACAACATCAACAGTGGGGTATGGTGACTTTAGTCCAACTACTGATCTTGGTCGTTGGGTGGTTGCATTAATACAAATTCCATTTGGTTTAGCTTTATTTGGTGTTTTGCTAGGAAAAGCAGGACAAACTGTTACTTACTTAATTAGGCGCGCTATGACTGGTGATAAAAACTTTGCCCACAGTAACCACCATATTATTATTTTTGGTTGGCACGACACTCGTACAAAAAAGATGATTGATTACATTTTGGCAGATACGAAACGTACTGACCGTCGTATTTTACTCGCGGTAACAGAGCAAATGGATCATCCTTTTTTAGCTAACGAAAGCGTTGATTTTGCACGTTTAACGAGCTTTACTAATTTAGCTGAGCTAGAGCGGGTAGCTATTCGTAGTGCTGATAAGGTGATTATTGATGGTCAAGATGACGATCAGACATTTACAACAGCCCTGCGCATTAGTCGCTTAGTAAAAGATGATTGTCATATAAGTGCTCACTTTTTGGATGAAACCAAAGTTGAGATGATGTTAGAGCATTGCCAAAATGTAGAGTGTAGTAGTGCAAAATCAGCTGAGATACTCGTACGCTCAATGCAAGATCCAGGTTCGAGCCGTGTGCAAGAGGAGCTGCTATCTACTTTGCATGGTGATACACAATTTAGTTTGAAAATACCAAGCGGCTGCAAAGATATGGAGTTTGGTACTTTGTTTCATCATTTTAAGCTTGAGCATGATGCAATACTGTTGGGTGTTGCTCATAATTTAAGTGCGCAAAATATGGATTTAAATCCACCATTAGATTACAAAGTAAGTGAAGGCGATATTCTGCACTATATATCGGTAGATCGAGTATTAAGTAGTGAAGTAGACTGGTCGAGTCTAGAAAAATAATGAATGAAGTTGTATTTTTAATTGTTGTTTTAAGTGCTTATATATTACCTGTCGTTATTGTACTCAACAGTAGGCGTACACAGGGTCATGAAAAGAATGGCTGGCTAATGGGAATAATTATATTTTCTTGGTTAGGGTTAATGATGTACTTTGCCATTGTGCCCAAGTATGGGCACAAAAAGAAAAAGGCCAAATAGAGTAGTTGGCCTTTACAGCCGCTTTTACTGGCGTAACTACTCTTCTAGTTGCTTAATTTTATGCTCAATTAAAGGATCGTCAGGTACAAGTTGTTGAGCAACTTCTAATAACTGAATGGCATCATTAGGATGCTCATCTTGATGCTTGAGGGCAACATCTATTAATGGCTGAATATCAATTTTTGCCTGATGTTCCTGTACGTGAACTTCTTTTTCATCAATCAAAATATTATGAGCTTTGCTTAATAGTGTTTGACGGTGAGCTGAGTTTACATTCGCTTTATTAAGGCTTTTGTAATAATCCTCTTTAAAACGTAAGGTTTTAGTTTGCAGACGAAACTGCGCAATATCAATTTGCTGATGCTGGATAAAATCGACGGCTACTTGCTTATAAAATCCAAACTTATTCAAATATGTGGCATGTGTGCCATGTCCCATACCAAATACTCGTAAGTGAGTTAACTGCTTATAGCGCTTAGCGTGCATTCGGTCTATACGATTAGTAGGATCGTAAATAATATAGCCTTGGGCATCTCCTAAATCTAGATCGTGATAATCTTGCTGCCAATCAAACTGCTGAGCTATATCGGTACTAGAGCGGTCATCCCACGGTACTAATTCTTTATTTTTAGTACTTACCGGATGGAAGAACAACACTTGATTTAGCTTTAATAGTTTAGCAAAAGCGCCAACAGCAAATCCGCCACGACTTAAACCATAGCCAAGTCGACAATTAAACGGCGTAAGTAATGTTGATAATTGCTTGAGAAAAAAGATTAAATTACGATTACGAAACCAATTACTTTTACCTAAATGCTGAAAAGCGATTACGTTTACGTTTTGTTTTTGAGCTAAGTGATAACCCCATGGTGCAAAATCAGGGTGAAGATCTTGCTCTTGCACGTTAGTGCCAGCAGGGGAGAAGGTAAAAAGCAGGGGTTTATTAACGTCAACAAAATCATACTTAACAAATACATCGCCGAGTAAATCATTACCCGTCATGGGTAATCGAGTTTGTTGCTCATTGCGCGGGAGAGTTAACCATTCATCTAACCAATACAGTAATTTCATTAATCCTCCAGCTATAAGTCGGCGCGGATCATATCAAACTCAGTGAAATTAGGTCAAACCGAGGAGGCGTTACTGCGCCATTTTAATTATTTCATCCCAATCATTTTTAGTGACGGGCATAATTGATAGTCGTCCGCCTTTTTTAAGTGCAATTTCAGTAATATTGTTATTGGCTTTAATATCTTTAAGGCTAATTAATTTTTTTAAATGGCTTTGGTAAGTAACTTCAACAACAACCCAGCGTGGTTTGTCGCTGGTGGCTTTTGCATCGTAATAGTCGCTACTTAAATCAAATTGAGTGGGGTCTGGGTAGGCATCTTTTGTAACCTCGGCAATGCCCGCTACGCCCACGTGTTTACAGCTTGAATGGTAAATCATTACTGAATCCCCGACCTTAACGCCATCACGCATAAAATTTCGTGCTTGATAATTACGCACGCCTTCCCAAAGAGTCGTTTGTTTTGGTGCGTTTTTTAAATCATCTAATGAAAACGCATCGGGTTCAGTTTTAAATAGCCAGTAAGCCATAACAGTATTCCTAACAAATATTTACTTCCCACTATTGTATAGTATCATTTGCATACTAGGGTAATGAGGAAGAAGTAATGAGCCAAGTATTAGATGATTTATTGTCGTTGTTAACACTTGAAGAAATTGAGCAAGGTTTATATCGAGGACAAAGCCAAGATTTAGGCTTTGGTGCTGTGTTTGGCGGTCAAGTTATGGGGCAGGCGCTTTCTGCCGCTAAAGAAACTCTACCTGAGGGGCGTATAGTTCATTCATTACATTCTTACTTTTTACGCCCAGGCGATCCAGCTAAACCGATTGTTTATGATGTAGAAACTATTCGCGATGGAAAGAGCTTTAGTACTCGCCGAGTAAAAGCGATTCAGTACGGTAAGCCAATCTTTTATATGACAGCGTCATTCCAAGGTGAAGAAAATGGTTTGTCGCATCAAGCGACAATGCCTGATGTTCCCGCACCTGAAGAACTACGTTCATCGCTTGAGTTTTACCAAGATAACGCTTCACATATCCCTGAAGTCATCCGTAATAAGTTTACTCGTGAAATGCCAATTGAAATGCGACCGGTTACTTTTCATAACCCGTTTAAACCAGAAGTTATGGAGCCGGTAAAGCATATTTGGTTTAAAGCTAATGGTGAAATGCCAGACGATCAGCGTATCCACAATTACTTATTAGCGTATGCGTCTGATTTTGAGTTTTTACCAACTGCATTACAACCTCATGGTGTATCGTTTATGCAGCCAAATATGCAAGTAGCGACCATAGACCACGCAATGTGGTTTCATCGCCCGTTTAGAATGGATGATTGGATTTTGTATTCAATTGATAGTCCAAGTGCGAGTAATGGGTGTGGTTTGGTACGCGGGCAGTTTTTTGATCGCCAAGGCAACTTGGTTGCCTCAACAATGCAAGAAGGGGTTATGCGTCAGCGCTAATCCCCTTTTATAGATATAGTACTAGTTACACTGATCTTGTACTATATCGCTGATTGACTGCCAGACGCGTGCTGGCAGTAATGTTTTAAGGTGTGCATAGGTTTCGCAAAGTTGTGTACTGCCTACTAAGCCCTCATCACCTTCTGTTATTAACGACTCACCACGTAAGTTTTCGATAAAACTAACAAGTACTTTTTTATCAAAAAATTCAGGTGTTTTAATACCATGCAGTGTACCTAAACGCTGTGCAAGCACTTGGCTCTCTCTTTCAAGCTCGGCTTTTTCAATGCCATCACTTGTTTGAATAAAACCAATCACAATAGCGTAACGTTGTAGAGTAAAACTAAGTGCTCGTCCAAGCATCTCTAGCTTAGCTAAGCAGTCATTACCGTTTATTATATGAATGTTATTGCCATCAAACTCAATTAAATTTTGATCGGCAAAATTAGCTAAAATACGCGTTATATAGTTTTCATCAAGAGGCTGTAAATACCATTCTTTAGCAAATAATGGATAAAACGTTTTTACAAGTTGCTGGCATTGCTCAATAGTTGTGCTGTGTTGTTTAAATAGATGTAGTGCAATTAAGCTTGGTACTGCAAACAAGTGCAAAATATTGTTGCGGTAGTAATTAAACAATACTTTTTCTTTATCGCTAATAGTAATAATTTCGCCAAATTCATCACTGATAACTTCAAACTTATTCAGCTTTAATGCATGCTTTAGTAATTGCTCTGGTGTTTCGTCTGGCGCGGTTACTTTATCGCTATAGCTGGCATCGCGCTGTAAACGCAGATAAAAATCAAGTTGTGCTAATAGCTTTGGTTTACTCAATGCTTGTTTATCGTTAACCAGCAATATCATCGCTAGTAAGTTAACCGCATTAAGCGCCGCTGCATTATTAATTTTAACCATTACTTGGTCGGCAAGTTTAGTTACTTGTGGCGCTAACCATTGCGGCTTTTGCACATCGGTAGGGTGTATTGAATCACGCCAATCAGGTTGGTTATCGTTTAAGTATTGGTTAATCGAGATTGGATCACCAAAGTTTAAATTACCACGACCGTAGTTTTTGAGGTTTTTGATTGCCTTAAAAATACCAAATATAGATTCGCCTTTTTTATCTTTTCCATCCAGCTCTTTAAGGTAGGTGTTAATTTCCATGACGTGCTCGTAGCCAATGTACACAGGAACGATAGATATTGGTCTGTCTATTCCGCGTAGCATTGCTTGTAATGTCATAGATAGCATACCCGTTTTAGGCGGAAGTAAGCGCCCAGTTCGGCTTCGACCGCCTTCCGTGTAAAACTTAACAGAGTAACCTTTAATAAACAGTTGGCTTAAATACTCTTTGAATATGGCAGAATAAAGTTTATTGCCTGCAAACGAGCGACGAATAAAGAATGCCCCAGAGCGTCTAAATATGCCACCGGCAGGGAAAAAGTTAAGATTTATACCTGCAGCTATATGTGGTGGAACTAAGCCTAAATGATAAATAGAGTAAGTAAGCAGTAAGTAATCCATATGACTGCGATGACAAGGCATATAGATTATTTCATGGCCTTTATCTGTTAGTTCATGAATTTGTTCTGGGTGTTTAATATCAATACCGTTATAGAGCTTATTCCACAACCAAGTTAAAAATCGCTCGGCCACACGTATCATTGCTTCAGAGTAATTAGCGGCTATCTCATCAAGTAGCTTAAGTGCATTTTGGCGGGCTTCTGTTTGGCTAATGTTTTTAGCTTTAGCTTCATCTTGAATTGCTTTTTTTATTGTAGGTGACGCTAATAATGAATTAAATAATTGTTCACGAGAGGGCATTTTAGGGCCTGTAGCAGCTAGCTTTTGGCGCTTAAAGTGAACACGTGCTACACGTAATAATTTATGTGGTAACTCGCTTACATCGGCTTTTTCATTGACTAAAAGCGATAAGTCGAGTGGTTGGCTAAAGCGAATAAAGTTGTCGCGTCCTGAAAACAACACCACAAAAAACTTTCTAAACCAGCTAGGTGTTAGAGAGTGCGTAATTAAAGTTCGTAGCCCCGGCTTTTCTTTACCCGGGTCGCGACCCCATAAAATAGTAACCGGAACCACTTGTACGTTTTGCTGCCCACTTTGTATTAGGTATTCAATAATTTGTTTACCTTGAGCTAAAGCATTGGTTGGCTTAGCTTCATCACCAAAAAGTGGTGGTGGATTTTTAATACCAATAAAACGGTCTAAATCTTGGTTACCTAATACTTGCTCTTCAGTTGGGCTAGGTAGACCATTTTTTTTACACGCATGTGCGAGAGCCGCTAAATCAAATCGTGAATTTAAACGCACTATATAAAATGTAGGGTACTCAGGGTTTAGATCATACTGTTTAATCGGATTTTCTGGCAGCACTTTGCTTTTTACAAATAAGCGGCTAAATCCAGCAGACATAACATTTAAACAATAATTAAAAATACGCATCGACTCACCATATTGAGAGTATTAAGGGCAAAATTAGCGCAGTAGGATACCATAATATCTAAAAATCCCTTAGTTTGCGTAATTAAGGTGTTAACTTGTTTATTGACTAACAGTAGAGGTATTAGTTCAAGTATAGCTAGTAAGCATGTATGGGTGCTTATTTAATCAAATTTATAGGCATTGTATTGTTTCTAAATAGTTGTTGCATTTATCACCAATACCTCTATAATACGCAGGCTTTCAAAATTCCTCTGGGAACTTGAAAGGATAAATTAAGCTTGGATTTCAAGCTAATAAACAGGAGTTCCGATTTGGAACTCAACGTAGATATAATCAAACAGCCGACATCTTAAGTTTTAAGATTGTTTCGGTCGTTTTTTTATGCTCTTTTATATGCTCTTTATATTGAGGTTAAGAATGTCAAATCAACGCATTCGTATTCGCCTAAAAGCTTTTGACCACCGTTTGATTGACCAATCAACGGCAGAAATCGTGGAAACTGCGAAACGCACTGGCGCACAAGTACGTGGTCCAATCCCACTACCTACACGCTTTGAACGTTTTACTGTACTAACTTCACCGCACGTTAATAAAGATGCGCGTGATCAGTACGAGATCCGCACCCATAAACGTCTGATAGACATCGTAGAACCAACTGACAAGACTGTAGACGCGCTTATGCGTTTAGATCTTGCTGCTGGTGTTGATGTTCAAATCAGCCTGGGTTAATCGAAAGATTAGAGAGGTTTTAGGAAAATGGCATTAGGTCTAGTCGGTCGTAAAGTGGGTATGACACGAATCTTCACTGAAGATGGTGTATCTATCCCTGTGACAGTTATTGAAGCGACACCTAACCGCATTGCTCAGATCAAATCTGACGCAACAGACGGTTATAACGCGCTTCAAGTAACCGCAGGCACTAAAAAAGCAAGTCGTGTAAACAAAGCTAAAGCGGGTCATTTCGCTAAAGCTGGTGTTGAAGCGGGTCGCGGTCTGTGGGAATTCCGCCTTAACGGTGGTGAAGGCGATTTTGAAGTAGGCGCTGAGCTTACTGTTGAATTATTCAACGAAATCAACAAGGTTGACGTAACCGGTACTTCTAAAGGTAAAGGTTTCCAAGGTGGTGTTAAGCGCTGGAATTTCAGCATGCAAGACGCTACACATGGTAACTCTCTATCTCACCGTGCTCCTGGTTCAATCGGTCAAAACCAATCACCTGGTAAGGTGTTTAAAGGTAAGAAAATGGCCGGTCATATGGGTGCTGAGCGTGTAACGACTCAAAACTTAGAACTAGTTCGCGTTGACGCTGAGCGTAATTTGCTTTTAGTTAAGGGTGCAGTACCTGGAGCTATTGGCGGTGACGTTATCGTTAAACCAGCTGTTAAAGCATAAGTCCTGGAGATTTAGTGATGGAATTAGCAATTAAAGACGCTTCTGGCGGTCTTGAAGTTTCTGAAGCTACTTTTGGACGTGAGTTTAACGAAGCATTAGTACATCAAGTAGTTGTTGCATACGCAGCAGGTGCTCGTCAAGGTACTCGTGCTCAGAAGACACGTTCTGAAGTAAGCGGTGGTGGTAAAAAACCATGGGCTCAAAAAGGTACTGGCCGTGCACGTGCCGGTACAATCCGTAGCCCAATTTGGCGTTCAGGTGGCGTTAGCTTTGCAGCTAAACCACAAGACCACAGCCAAAAAGTAAACCGTAAAATGTACCGTGGTGCGATTAAAAGCATCTTATCTGAATTAGTTCGTCAAGAGCGTTTAATCGTTGTTGAAAGTTTTGCTCTAGCAGCACCAAAAACTAAAGAACTAGTTGCTAAGCTTAAAGAACTTGAGCTTAAAGATGTTCTTATCGTGACTGAAGAAGTAGATGAAAATCTTTTCTTATCGGCACGTAACCTTTATAAGGTTGACACACGTGATGTAGCTGGTATCGATCCTGTAAGCTTAATTGCTTTCGATAAGGTACTTATTACAGCCGCTGCTGTTAAGCAACTTGAGGAGGCGCTAGCATGATTCGCGAAGAACGTCTTTTAAAAGTGATCCTTGCTCCACATATCTCTGAAAAAAGCACAATTGCTGCTGAAGAAAACAATACTATTGTTTTTAAAGTAGTAAATGACGCAACTAAAGCTGAAATTAAAGTAGCAGTTGAGAAGCTTTTTGAAGTAGAAGTAACTGGTGTTCGCACACTTAACGTTAAGGGTAAAACAAAACGTACTGGCGCACGTTTCGGTCGTCGTAGCGACTGGAAGAAAGCTTACGTTACTCTTAAAGAAGGCAGCGAGCTAGACTTTGTCGGCGGCGCCGAGTAATAAGGGGATAGAATTATGGCACTTCAAAAGTGTAAGCCTACTTCTGCGGGCCGTCGTCACCTAGTTAAAGTGGTTAACTCTGATCTACATAAGGGTAAGCCATACGCACCACTTTTAGAGAAAAACTCTAAATCAGGTGGTCGTAATAACAATGGTCGTATTACGGTTCGTCATATCGGTGGTGGTCATAAACAACACTACCGTTTAATCGATTTTAAACGTACTAAAGATGGCATTCCAGCTACTGTTGAACGTTTAGAATACGATCCAAATCGTAGCGCAAACATCGCTCTTGTATTATATGCAGACGGTGAGCGTCGTTACATTATCGCACCTAAAGGCTTAAAAGCTGGCGATGCAATCCAGTCTGGTGTTGATGCACCAATCAAGCCTGGTAATGCATTACCAATGCGTAATATGCCTGTAGGTTCGACTGTTCACAACGTAGAATTAAAACCAGGTAAAGGTGCTCAAATCGCACGTTCTGCTGGTGCATACGTTCAAATCCTTGCTCGTGATGGTCAGTATGTAACATTACGTCTTCGTTCAGGCGAAGTTCGTAAAGTTGAATCTGATTGTCGTGCGACTCTAGGTGAAGTAGGCAATGCTGAGCATATGCTTCGTTCACTTGGTAAAGCAGGTGCAAATCGCTGGCGTGGTATTCGTCCGACAGTTCGTGGTGTTGCCATGAACCCGGTAGATCACCCACACGGTGGTGGTGAAGGTCGTACATCTGGTGGTCGTCATCCTGTGTCTCCATGGGGTAAACCGACTAAAGGTGCGAAGACGCGTAAGAACAAGCGTACGGATAAATTTATAGTACGTCGTCGTACTAAGTAATATTGAGGAATAGCCATGCCACGCTCTCTCAAGAAGGGTCCTTTTATAGACCTACACTTGCTGAAGAAGGTAGAGAAAGCTTTGGAAAGCGGTGAGAAAAAGCCAATTAAAACTTGGAGCCGTCGTTCAATGATCATACCTAACATGATCGGATTGACCATTGCTGTCCATAATGGTCGCCAGCACGTACCAGTTTTCGTTTCTGACGAAATGATCGGTCACAAACTAGGTGAATTTGCACCAACTCGCACTTACCGTGGCCATGCTGCGGATAAGAAAGCGAAGAAACGATAAGAGGGGAAGATAAATGCAAGCATTAGCTAAACATAAATTCGCCTCTGGTTCGGCGCAAAAAGCACGTCTAGTTGCAGATCAGATCCGCGGGTTACCTGTAGATCGCGCACTAGAAATCCTGGCGTACAGCCCGAAGAAAGCGGCTGTATTAGTTAAGAAAGTACTTGAGTCTGCTATTGCTAACGCAGAGCATAACGAAGGTGCTGACATTGATGAGCTTCGTATAACAACGATCTTTGTGGACGATGGTCCTACAATGAAACGTATTATGCCTCGTGCTAAAGGACGCGCAGATCGTATCCTTAAGCGTACAAGCCATATCACTGTTATGGTTTCAGATAGCTAGGAGTATAAGTAATGGGACAAAAAGTTCATCCTACTGGTATTCGCCTAGGTATATCTAAACCTTGGGTTTCTACCTGGTACGCGAGTTCAAAAGATTTCTCTGCACAGCTTTTTGGCGATCACAAAGTTCGTACATTCCTTACTAAGGAATTAAAAACGGCTTCTGTGTCTAAAATCGTTATTGAGCGTCCAGCAAAATCAATCCGAGTAACAATTCACACGGCTCGTCCGGGTGTTGTTATCGGTAAAAAAGGCGAAGACGTAGAAAAATTACGTCAAGCGGTAACTAAAATCGCTGGTGTACCTGCTCAGATTAATATCTCTGAAGTACGTAAACCAGAACTAGATGCACAACTAGTAGCAGACGGCATTGCCTCTCAACTAGAACGTCGTGTTATGTTCCGTCGCGCTATGAAGCGTTCGGTACAAAATGCAATGCGCATCGGTTCTAAAGGGATTAAAGTTGAAGTTAGCGGTCGTCTTGGCGGCGCTGAAATCGCACGTTCAGAATGGTATCGTGAAGGTCGTGTACCTCTACATACTCTTCGTGCTGATATCGATTACGCAACTTCTGAAGCCTTAACCACTTATGGTATCATTGGTGTTAAAGTTTGGATCTTCAAAGGCGAAGTTATTGGTGGTTTACCACTAGTACAAGAGCAAGAGAAGCCAGCTAAACGCGCACCAAAGAAAGCCAAGAAAAGTGCTAAGTAGAGGTAGCGAGTAATGTTACAGCCAAAACGTACAAAATTCCGTAAAATGCACAAAGGCCGCAACCGCGGTTTAGCGCAAAACGGTAACAAAGTAAGCTTCGGTACTTTCGGATTGAAAGCAACTGGCCGTGGCCGTATGACTGCTCGTCAAATCGAAGCAGCTCGTCGTGCTATGACGCGTCACGTGAAACGTCAAGGTAAAATCTGGATTCGTGTCTTCCCTGACAAACCGATTACAGAAAAACCTCTTGAAGTTCGTATGGGTAAAGGTAAAGGTTCTGTTGAATATTGGGTTGCTGAAATTCAGCCTGGTAAAGTACTTTACGAAATGGAAGGTGTTTCAGAAGAGCTTGCTCGTGAAGCGTTTGACCTTGCTGCTCGTAAACTGCCATTCAAAACAACTTTCGTAACTCGGACGGTAATGTGATGAAAGCTAGCGAACTAAAAGATAAAAGCGTAGAAGAGCTTAATGCTGAACTTCTAGGACTACTTCGTGAGCAATTTAATATGCGCATGCAAGCTAGCACTGGTCAGTTAGCTCAGACACACACGCTAAGAACAGTACGCCGCGATATCGCGCGTGTAAAAACAGTTATTAACCAGAAGGCAGGTCAATAATGAGCGATAAAATTCGTACTCTTCAAGGCCGTGTAATCAGCGACAAGATGGAAAAATCTTTCACTATCGCTATCGCACGTTATGTGAAGCACCCAATCTATGGGAAATTCATTAAACGTACGACTAAGTTACACGTACATGACGAAAATAACACAGCAAAAGCGGGTGATGTAGTTACTATCCGTGAATGCGCACCAATTTCTAAGAATAAATCTTGGACTTTAGTAGACGTTATTTCTAGTCCAAAACAAGCTTAATTTTTTAATTAAGTTAGTTTTGTAAAAAAGCCCCGGCATTAGCTGGGGCTTTTTGTATTTAAAGCACCTGTAAACAGTAAACTAGGGTGAGCGGGTCACCTGGATTAGTCTTTTATCTAAAAATATAAAGTTATCTTGGGGAGTAGTTGAGAGTTTCATTTACCAGTTACTTTTTTGCTAGCAGAACCATCTGCTGAATCAGAAGAAGTTAGATAATAAACTTACATATCTCAGTTAATTTAATGCCAATATGGGGTCATCTAATTCGTGGTGTTACTTTTCTTTTACTATCTTTTAGTCTGAGAACTCACTTACCTTATTTTATTACAATGATACAGCTTCAAAGTATCGAAAATAGACATCCATACACAACTTTCATTATCAGCTTATCTGGTTTTTTTATGTCTAAAACCTCAATTTATCGCCTTAAATTAATATTCTGGTATGATTAGCAAATATGCGCTTTTGAATGAATTTTTGAGGTAATAATGACGCGTAGTTTTGAATTTCATTTAACTGATGAGATTGCCACGGTTGCAATGGGTAATCGCGTTGCTGATATTATAGAGCAAGGTGCGGTTATTTATTTACATGGTGATTTAGGTGCTGGTAAAACAACGTTTACACGAGGTGTAGTGCAAGGCTTTGGCCATACAGGTAAGGTTAAAAGCCCGACCTATACACTAGTAGAACCTTATGAGCTTGAGCGTGCAAATGTTTATCATTTTGACTTATACCGCTTAGGTGATCCTGAAGAACTCGAATACATGGGAATACGCGATTATTTCTCAGCAGACGCAATTTGTGTTGTTGAATGGCCTGAAAAGGGTGGTGAATTTATTCCTGTGCCTGATTTAGATATTACTCTAAGCTATGTGGGTAACGAACGTAAAATTGTTATAAATAGTGCGAGTGAGCGCGGTATAGCAATTGTCGAAAAACTAAATAATCAATAATAATATAGTTAAGGCAGTAATTATCCAATGAGCCGAGGTGTAGTTAAACTTTTTATTTATCTTATGGTTATCACCATAAGCTTGCCGCTATGGGCTAAAAACACAATCAATAGTGTGCGTGTATGGCCGTCTCCAGATAGTACGCGCGTGGTATTTGATTTAAATGATAAGCCCGACTTTAGCTATTTCATGCTTAAAAACCCTAGCCGCCTAGTGATTGATTTAGAAAATACTAGCGAGTTAAAAACATTGCCAGGTGTGCCCCCGAAACATCAAATAGTAAGCAAATTACGTTACTCAAAACCTAAAAATAAACAAAGCGTACGTTTAGTATTTGAATTAAGCGCGCCAATAAAGCCAGTGGTATTTGCCCTCGCACCTACAGGCCCTTATAAAAATAGACTCGTTGTTGATTTATATAATAAAAGCCAAGCTACTACAGTTGTTTCTCCTGCTCAAACAGCCGCTAAAAACCGTCAACTAAGCCAAGAGCGCGACATTGTTATTGCGATTGATGCGGGGCATGGCGGCGAAGATCCTGGTTCAATAGGGCCATCAGGCACCTACGAAAAAACAGTTACACTGCAAATTGCGAAACGTTTAGAGCGCATGATTGATGGCGAACGTGGCATGATTTCGCGCATGGTACGAAGCGGTGACTATTTTGTAAAATTAAATACCCGTACTAATCGAGCCCGTGAAAAAAAGGCAGATTTTTTTGTTTCTATTCATGCTGATGCATTTACAAGCCCTGGGCCAAATGGTGCCTCTGTGTGGGTTTTATCATTAAGACGTGCTAATTCAGAAATAGGTAAATGGATAGAAGATAAAGAAAAACACTCCGAGCTTTTAGGTGGCGCTGCTGATGTAATGAAAGATGCCGCCAATGAAAAATATCTAGCACAAGCGTTGCTTGATATGTCGATGGACCACTCTATGAAAACTGGCTTAAATGTAGCTGACGAAGTGGTTAAAGAGCTTCGTAAGGTTGCCAAACTGCATAAAAAAGATCCCCAGCATGCGAGCCTTGCAGTACTAAAATCACCAGATATTCCATCTATTTTGGTAGAAACGGGGTTTATATCTAACCCGCGAGAAGAAAAGCTACTTAAAAGCCCTAATCATCAAGAGCGTTTAGCTAAAGCGATATTTACTTCAATTAAAAATTATTATTTGAAAAATCCGCCGGATGATTCTTTATTTGCTAAATTAAAGTCGCAATATCCAACAAAGCATAAAGTACGCCCGGGTGAATCTTTAAGTATGTTAGCGAGTCGCTATGGCGTTACAGTCAATAAATTAAAACAAGTTAATAAGCTTAGTTCTAATACCTTATTTATTGGGCAAGAGCTCGATATACCTCAAAGTTAGTCATTATTATTAGCGCAATGTTTGCTAGGAAGTCTCATGAATATTGAAATATTACCCGCGCGTTTAGCCAACCAAATTGCCGCAGGCGAAGTGGTTGAGCGCCCAGCGTCGGTAGTAAAAGAGCTTGTTGAAAATAGCTTAGATGCTGGCGCAACGCGTATTCAAATTGATATTGAGCGCGGCGGCCACAAACTTATTCGTATTCGTGATAATGGCGCAGGGATAAGTAAAGATGAGCTAACGCTCGCACTTTCTCGCCACGCGACAAGTAAATTAAAATCACTTGATGACCTTGAAAACATTTGCTCACTTGGCTTTAGAGGGGAAGCACTTGCGTCAATTAGTTCTGTGTCGCGTTTAACGCTGAGCTCAAAACCAAAAGAGCAAGAAGCAGCTTGGCAAGCTTTTGCAGAAGGCCGCGACATGGCCGTTCAAGTAAAACCTGTAGCGCATCCCGATGGCACAACCATTGAAGTAAAAGATTTATTTTTTAATACTCCAGCACGTCGTAAATTTTTACGCACCGAAAAAACTGAATTTAGCCATATTGATGAGTTGATAAAGCGTATTGCGCTTAGTCGCTTTGATGTCTCTATTACACTAACTCACAACGAAAAAGTAGTAAGGCAGTATCGTGCGAAGACAGATCCCTCTCAGGCTATTACACGTGTAGCGCAAGTTGCAGGTAAGGCTTTTGCTGAGCAAGGTTTGCATATTCAATCAGGAGAGGGTGGCTTACAGCTGCATGGTTGGGTGCTACCTGTAGGTTCAGCTAATACGACTCAGTATACTTATGTTAATAATCGTATGATGCGCGATAAACTTATTCTGCATGCTATACGCCAGGCATTTGAAGAAGTAAGTGGAACACAAGAATTACCCGGTTTTGTCATTTATATTGATATTGACCCTCGGCAGGTTGATGTAAATGTTCACCCTGCTAAGCATGAAGTGCGTTTTCATCAAGGGCGGTTAATTCATGATTTTATATTGCAAGCTATTAAGCAGGTAGTAGTGCCATTGCAAGGCGAATTCACTAACGAATCAGCGAGCACAGCAGCAGAACTCACGCCAGCGTTCATTGAGTCGTCTCATAGCAGTGCTAATAATATAGAAAGCGAAGGAGTGTTTGATTACCCTAAATCGCAATTACAGCCCTCTTCCTCTGGAAGTGCTGGTAGCTCAAGTTCGTCCTCAGGTACTAGAAGTGTTGGCGGTGCATACCGTGCTGCACCAAGTACGAGCCATCATGACGTAAATGCGTTTTATCAAGGAGTGAGTGAGCAACACGCCGCGCATTTTGATAATGCAGCCAATATATCTGCTGCACCACACCAGTCCGTATCTGTGGATAATGTCTTAAAAGCTGTTTCTATTATAAGTGTTAGTGAAGGAGTGTGTGTCTTTAGTGAAGAGCAGCAATTGTATTGCTCACATTTTAAATATGCATTAGTTGATGATTGGCATAATCAAATTAAAGAGTTCGGAAGTTTAGAAGGGAAAGCCCTTTTGTTACCAGTGCGAGTAAACTTAGAAAAAGAAGATTGCTTACTTATAGAATCCCAGCAATCGTGGTTTACCTTACTTGGTTTTGAACTTGTAATAGAAAAACAATTTGTAATGGTTAAAAAATTGCCAGCGTGTTTATATTTACTTGACGTAAATGCAGCGGTAGGTGAGCTACTTGATGCGTGTAAAGCAAAACTTGAAAATATAGAGAATTGGTTAGAATGGCAAATGAAATGCGTGCCGACCCGATTTTATTTAAGCAATGTATTTTTAGCGCAACAAATGCGCTTACAAAATAATCCACAAACTATTGAACGCTTGCGTAAAAAAGCAGTTAAAATAGAGCTAAATCACTATTTAACGCAATTAGATTAAGGTATCAGTGTTGAGTAATTTACCAGTTATATTTTTAATGGGTCCAACTGCAGCAGGTAAAACAGCATTGGCAATCTCGCTGTGCGAGCATTTAAATACAGAAATAATCAGCGTAGATTCAGCGCTAGTGTATAAAGGTATGGACATTGGTACAGCAAAACCTGATGCCGAAGAATTAGCCAAAGCTCCGCATCATTTAATTGATCTACTTGACCCGAGTGAAACGTATTCAGTTGCAGATTTTAGGCGCGATGCAGTGCAAAAAATTGACGAATTTCACAGACAAGGTAAAGTACCTGTATTGGTTGGAGGTACAATGCTGTACTTCAAATCTTTAATTGATGGTTTATCGCCTTTACCTGAAGCAGATACAGAGATAAGAGCAGAGCTAGAAGCGCAAGCTAAAGAATTTGGCTGGCCTCATTTATATAAAGAATTAGTTAAAGTTGACCCAAAAGCAGCCGAAAAAATAAGTGAAAATGATTCACAAAGAATTAATCGAGCTTTAGAGGTTTACAGGTTAACTGGTAAGACCATGACTGAGTTGCAAATGCAAAAACAGCCGTCTTTACCTTATACTTTTCATCAATTTGCAATTGCACCGCAAGAACGCAGTGAATTACACCGCCGAATTGAAGAAAGGTTTAAAATAATGATTGATCAGGGGTTTGAAAATGAAGTTTCGACCCTATATCTACGTAAGGATTTACACCCCAATATGCCTTCTATTCGTTGTGTTGGTTATAGACAAATGTGGGATTACCTTGCGGGTGAAACAAACCATGATGAAATGGTTTTTCGTGGCATCGCAGCAACACGTCAGCTGGCAAAACGGCAGTTAACGTGGCTTCGTAGTTGGCCTGATGTTACTTGGTTAACAACAGGCGACGAAGAAAACTTGCATCGTGTAGTAAGTTCGCTAAGCTAGTAGTAGTTGAATATTGTTTTTTATCAAATAAGTTCAGCCACTTAATTATAATAACACCTAGAACGAAGGAACAATAACATGGCAAAAGGCCAATCGTTACAAGACCCATTTTTGAATGCACTACGACGTGAGCGCATTCCAGTATCAATCTTTTTGGTAAATGGCATAAAATTACAAGGCAAAATTCAGTCATTTGACCAATTTGTTATTTTACTAGAGAACACCGTAAATCAAATGGTTTATAAGCATGCAATTTCTACAGTTGTCCCTGCTCGCGCAGTTAACTTCCAAGCAGTTCAAGGGAGTGAAGACACTGAAGAGGCAGAAGCTGGAAACTTTTAATTAGGAGCATAATGTTTGTTTGACCGCTATGAATCCGGCGAACAGGCAATTTTAGTTCATATCGACTTGCCTAAAGAAGGAGATCGTGAAGATCTTCACGAATTAGAAATGTTGGTATCTTCTGCTGGTGTTAGTAGTTTGGCGGTTGTGCAAGGCAGCCGTCAAGCACCACATCCGAAACTATTCGTCGGTACCGGTAAAGCAGAAGAAATAGCTGAGATTGTCAAAATCCACAAAGCAGATGTCGTAATTTTTAATCATCAACTCAGGCCATCACAAGAGCGTAATTTAGAGCGCGTTTGTCAATGTCGTGTGCTTGATAGAACGACGCTAATTCTTGATATTTTTGCCCAACGCGCACGTACCCACGAGGGTAAGCTGCAAGTTGAATTGGCTCAACTTCGCCATATGTCGACTCGATTAATTCGAGGCTGGACTCACCTTGAACGTCAAAAAGGCGGGATTGGTTTACGTGGTCCTGGTGAAACTCAACTTGAAACTGACAGAAGATTACTTCGTGCCCGTATTCAAAATATTCGTGCACGTTTAGCTAAAGTTGCAGTGCAACGTGAACAAGGTAGGCGAGCTCGTACTCGCAACGAAATACCTACAGTTTCATTAGTTGGTTATACCAATGCGGGTAAATCTACATTATTTAATCGAATTACAAATTCAGATGTATACGCGGCCGATCAGTTGTTTGCCACGCTTGACCCGACTCTACGTAAGCTTGAGTTAGGTGATGTTGGCCCTGTTATCTTAGCTGATACAGTGGGCTTTATTCGTCACCTACCACATGACTTAGTTGCTGCTTTTAAAGCAACGCTTACTGAAACTCGCGAAGCTGATTTGCAGTTACATGTAATTGATGCAGCAGACTCACGTCTGCAAGAAAATATTGAACAAGTACAATCGGTGCTTAAAGAAATTGAGGCCGACGAAGTACCACAGCTATTAATTTATAATAAAATTGATGCGCTGGATAACGTAAGCCCACGTATTGATCGAGACGACGAAGGCCAACCTATAAGAGTATGGCTTAGCGCTCAGACTGGTGAAGGGTGTGAATTACTTAGCGAGGCTATCAGTGAGTTACTAGCTAAGAAGATGTTTAACGAAACATTATTTCTTACGCCATTGTATGGTCGCTTAAGAGCTGCATTGTTCAGCTTAAATGCAGTGCATGAAGAGCAATTTGATGAGCAAGGTAATTGGCTGTTAGATGTTAGAATGCCAATGGTTGAGTGGAATCGTTTAATTAAAGAATTTGGTCCTGAAATTGCTGGTTTTATCAACCGTAATTAAAAATTGACGTTTTAATGTCGGTTTTTGTATGAGAAACGCGGTAGATTTGTTAGATTTAACCCAATTTCCTAATTTATTTAGATAACAATGGAGTATAGCTATGGCCTGGAATGAACCGGGTAATAATGGCAATGACAAAGATCCGTGGAATAATAAAGGCGGACGTGATCAAGGCCCACCTGATTTAGACGAGGTGTTCCGCAAGTTTAGTAACAAGTTCAGCGGCTTATTTGGCGGGAAAAAATCCGGCAATGGTAGCGGCGGTGGACTTGGCGGAGCCGGTATTTCATTCATACTTATTATCGCCGTTATTGTATGGGCGTTAAGTGGTATTTATACGGTTAAAGAAGCCGAGCGTGGTGTGGTTCTACAATTTGGTAAATATGACCGAATTGCTGATCCTGGTTTGCGTTGGAAAATGACTTTCATCGAAACGGTAATCCCAGTAGATATTGAAGCAGTTCGTTCATTATCGGCTTCTGGTTTTATGCTTACTGAAGACGAAAACGTAGTGAGCGTTGAGTTTCAGGTGCAATACCGTGTTATTGACCCATACCTTTATGAATTTAGCGTAACTAACGCTGATAGTAGCTTAGAAGAAGCGCTAGACAGTGCACTGCGTTATGTTGTGGGCCATGCAAAAATGGACCAAGTATTAACTAATGGCCGTGAGGTTGTTCGTCAAAATACATGGGATGAGCTTAATAAGATTATCGAACCATATAACTTAGGTTTAATTGTTACTGACGTGAACTTTAAAGACTCTCGTCCACCAACTGAAGTTAAAGATGCATTTGATGATGCAATTGCTGCACAAGAAGATGAAGAACGTTTCATCCGTGAAGCAGAAGCATATGCTCGTGAAATTGAACCGCGTGCTCGTGGTCAAGTAACGCGTATGACTCAAGAAGCGGAAGGTTATCAAGAGCGTATTACATTAGAAGCACAAGGTGAGGTAGCTCGCTTTGAAAAGCTTTTACCTGAATATCAAGCAGCTAAAGAAGTTACTCGTGAGCGCTTATACATTGATGCAATGGAAGAAGTGTTAGGGAGTAGTTCTAAAATATTGGTTGATGTTAAAGGCGGCAATAACATGATGTATTTACCTCTTGATAAAATCATGGACAAGCAAGGGACAGCAACACGTGTTGCACTTCCAAGTTCAAGTGATATTCAAGACTTACGTAATAAAGTTAATACGTCGCGCAATAGCTCTGTTAATAGTGGCAATGACCGCTTTAACAACGACCGCTTCAATGATGGGAGATAATCATAATGAAAAACTTTAGTTTAGTAATACTATTAGCTGCCATTGTTATGTCTTTCTCATCGGTATTTGTTGTACCTGAAGGGCAAAAAGCAATTGTAATGTTATTCAGTAAAGTACAAAAAGACAGCGACGATCAAGCGATTGTATATGGCCCAGGCCTACAATTTAAAGTTCCATTTTTTAGCCAAGTACGTCGTATTGATGCACGTATTCAAACGCTAGATGGTGCGCCGGACCGCTTTGTTACTAGTGAGAAAAAAGACTTAATTGTTGATTCGTTTGTAAAATGGCGTGTTAATGACTTTAGCGCTTTTTACTTACGTGCCCGTGGCGATAAGCAATATGCTGAAACGCTACTTAAACAAAAAGTAAATAATGGTCTTCGTACAAACTTTGGTACACGTACAATTCGCGAAATTGTATCGGGTGAGCGTAGCGAATTGATGGAAGAAGCGTTAGTACAAGCTTCTGAAAGTGCGCGTGAGCTTGGTATTGAAGTACTAGACGTACGTGTTAAGCAAATTAACCTACCACAAGAAGTAAGTAGCTCTATTTACCAACGTATGCGCGCTGAGCGTACTGCTGTTGCAAAAGAGCACCGTTCTGAAGGTCAGGAAAAAGCTGAGACCATTCGTGCGGGTGTTGACCGTCGTGTAACAGTAATGCTTGCTGACGCGGAGCGTAATGCGCGTTCTGTACGTGGTCAAGGCGATGCTGATGCTGCAGGCATTTATGCTAATGCGTACAACAAAGACCCTGAGTTCTTTAGTTTTGTACGTTCGCTGGAAGCTTACAAAAAGACTTTTAAAGATAAGCAAGATGTTATGGTGCTTTCACCAGATAGCGACTTCTTCCAATATATGAAAGGCGCTAAAGCTCAATAGACTTTACGTTAATTATTTAAAAGTTAAAAAGCCTCGCATTTGCGGGGCTTTTTGTTAAATGCTATTTGTAATCATAAATCACTGTTATTTATGTGGTTATTAGCTGATATTTCGGTAGAACAGTTACGCGCAGAAAAAATAAGCTGAACAGGGGTGATCTTTACTTTAGTTTTCTGGTAAAATCTCGTCCTAATTTTCTCTAAGTGAATTTACGATGGGTAAAAACGTTGTTGTATTAGGCACCCAATGGGGTGACGAAGGAAAGGGTAAGGTAGTTGATCTCCTTACAGACAAAGCATCTTTAGTAGTTCGTTATCAAGGTGGCCACAATGCGGGTCATACTTTAGTTATCGAAGGTGAAAAGACGGTTCTACACCTTATTCCATCGGGTGTATTACGTGACAATGTTAAATGTGTGATTGGTAATGGTGTAGTTTTATCACCAGAAGCGCTAATGAGAGAAATTGGCATGCTAGAAGAACGTGGCGTACCAGTACGCGAGCGTCTTTTAATAAGTGAAGCATGTCCACTAATCTTGCCTTTCCATGTTGCATTAGATGTAGCCCGCGAAACTGCTCGTGGCGATAAGCCAATTGGTACAACTGGCCGTGGTATCGGTCCTGCGTACGAAGATAAAGTGGCGCGCCGTGGTTTACGCGTAGGTGATTTATTTAATCCTGAAGTTTTTGCAGCTAAATTAAAAGAAGTTCTTGAGTACCATAACTTCACTTTAGTTAACTACTACAAAGTAGATGCTGTAGATTTTCAAAAAACGTTTGATGATGCAATGGCTGTTGCAGATATCTTAAAAGCAATGGTTGTAGATGTAACTGAGCTTTTAGATCAAACGCGTTTAGCAGGCGAAAACATTTTATTTGAAGGTGCACAAGGTACGTTACTTGATATCGATCACGGTACTTACCCTTATGTAACATCTTCAAATACTACAGCTGGTGGCGTTGCTACTGGTGCAGGTTTTGGTCCATTAAACCTTGATTACGTTTTAGGTATTATTAAAGCGTACACTACACGTGTTGGTTCAGGTCCTTTCCCTACAGAGCTTTACGACGGTCTTGAGAAACAAGATCCAGTTGGTAAGCACTTAGGTGATAAAGGCCATGAGTTTGGCGCTACAACAGGTCGACTTCGTCGTACTGGTTGGTTAGATGCAGTGGCTATGCGCCGTGCGGTTCAAATCAACAGTATTTCAGGTTTTTGTTTAACTAAGCTTGATGTTTTAGATGGCTTAGAAACGCTTAAAATCTGTATTGGTTACAAGCTTGAAGATGGCACAGTTACTAACGTAACACCATTAGCAGCTGAAGGTTACGATAAAGTAACGCCAGTATACGAAGAAATGCCAGGTTGGTCAGAAAACACTGTTGGTGTAACGAGTCTTGACGGTTTACCAAAAGCTGCGATTGACTACATCAAGCGTATTGAAGAAATTACGGGTGTTCCAATTGATATTATTTCTACAGGTCCAGACCGCGTGGAAACTATGGTACTTCGCAACCCGTTTGCGTAATTACCATTAGATTAAAAAAAGCTGCCTAGTGCAGCTTTTTTTGTATCTAAAATTCACCTTGGAACGATCTTTGTATATATTTTAATAAGTTTATTTTTATAAGTGGTGAGCATGCGTTTATTTTACCGTAATTGCGTATTAAGGCTTTCATTAATTCCGCTGTCTTTATTTATAGCAACCAACAGCTTAGCTACAGAAAGCCCTGCTGCTGTACCGCTGTATACAGAATCTGAGCTAATTGCGTTAATAAATAAAAATACGCATTTAGCGCGGGTGAAGGCAGATGATTGCCAGTTAGTGCAAGATATAGAAGCACGAGCCAATAAAATGGCATTGCCGTCTTATCAATTTTTATACGGCGATATGCTGGCTTATAACGTGTGCGTGGATCGTAATGTAGAGTTAGGTGTGTATTACATGCGAAAAGCGGCTGAGCAAGGCTTAGCGGCAGCGCTAGAGCAGTTAGGGCGTTACTACGACACCGGGCGTTTAGTTCAGCAAGATAAAGCAATGGCAATTACGTATTTGCGTGAAGCGTCGTCGCAAGGCAATTTAAAAGCACAACTACGTTTGGTTAAATTATTTAATGATGGCTATGGCAGCCCGCGTGATTTTGAAGATGCATACCGCTGGCTATTTAATTCTATGGTGGCAGATAAAGCGACTCATAAAAAAATTGAGCGAGCGTTGACTAAGTTAGCGCAAAAAATGCCAGATAGTGTGGTTGCGCGAGCTCGTCTTCCTATTTAATGGCTCTTAAAAAACAAAACCCTAACTTTTTAAGTTAGGGTTTTTGAGTTTTTACTACCTGTAAAAGTGTTTAACTTTCTTCTTTAGCCTTTGTTTGCGGGTCTTTTAAGACCGACATTTTAGGCGGCTGTAATGCAACAACACGCTCGCCTTCTTGCGGCGGTTTTTCCATGTTAATTGTAAATGGTCTTAGCTTAATTGGCGTATCGTCGTCGCTGTCTTTATCACCTTTAAGAATAAACAAAGGGATAGCCTCAGGGTTCATTTCTAGGTATTGCTCCCAGCTAAACTCATCCGAGATACGTGTTGAACTAACCTTACCGCCTTTAGCTATAATACTGCTCAAACGTGCGTATGAGCCTTCGTCGCCAAACAGTATTTGTCTAGATAAAAACGTTGCACTGTCTTTATTTGCTTTAGCATGCGACGTTGATGAGCGAAGCGAAAATACATTTTTTTCATTAAGTAAATGCGAAAAGTATTGAACGCCTAGCGCATTATGATGACGGTTTGGCGATAGCGCTAAGACACTGCGAATAGTTGTTAGAGGTAAGTAGCGTTCAGCATGCTCTGATTGCGGGTTACCATAATAACAAGCTAAGCCATCCATACGTGCCATTCTGCAGTTTTCCCATGCAGGATCTGAAAGGTGAACCGGAATATTCTGCTCTTGTAAGCCACGTCCAATTGCACGCGATACATGGTTTGCACCAATAATTAATATTGTGTTTGGCGATGGTTGGCGTACACCTAATAGCTTGGCAACAGGGATGGCTGTTAAGCTTTGCAGCACAACCGTAATGATGATCACCGTAAATATAAGTGGCACCATTTTTTCAGCATCAGCAACGCCAGCTTCCATCATACTTAGTGCAAATACCGACCCAACGGCTGCGGCAACTATACCGCGTGGAGCAATCCAGGCAAGTACCAAGCGAGACTTCATTGGTAAGTCAGTACCAAAGGTCGAAATAGCAATACACAGTGGGCGTGCAACAAAAAGCACAATAGCTAAAAATATAAATACATCGCTGTCGAGCATCATCAAATCAGAAAGCTGTAAACGTGCTGCAAGTAAAATAAACAGCGTTGATATTAATATCATCGACAAGTCTTCTTTAAACTCAAGTACAGAATCTATTTCTAAATCGTCTTGGTTAGCAAGCCAAATACCAAATACAGTTACTGCTAATAAGCCTGATTCATGGCTTAAATAGTTTGATACAGAAAAACTAATAAGGACTAGTGCTAAAATTCCAAACTTATGTAATTCAAATGGCAGCCACTCGCGACGCATTAATAGGGTTGTTAGCCAACCTGCAGCAACACCAATACTTAAACCAACACCCAGGGTTTTAACTAAAGCAATAATAGTATGACTAAATACTTCGCCTTGGCCTACAAGCATTACAGCTTCAAATACCAATACAGCAAATAATGCGCCAATTGGGTCTATTACAATACCTTCCCAGCGAAGTATGCGGTCTATGTCTTGTGTTGGACGCATTGAGTTTAATAGCGGTGCTATAACGGTAGGGCCAGTAACAACGAGTACTGCGCCTAGTACCGCAGCAACACGCCAATTGAGCTCAAGCAACCAGTAGGCGCTTAAGCTAATAATAATGCAGGTAGTAAGCATACCGATTGAGCAGAGATTCCTTACAACTTTTCCTATCCCTTTTAATTCTCTGAAATGCAGAGTTAAGGAACCTTCAAATAAAATGATGGCAACGCTTAGTGATACTACTGGAAACAGTAAATCACCTAACAATGCATCAGGGTCTAAAACACCACTAAATGGTCCAAGTAAAAGACCAGTAAGCAATAAAAAAAGAATAGCGGGTACTCTAAAAGCCCACGCGACCCATTGGGCAAGCACAGAGCAAAGTGCGATACCGGCTATGTAAATTGCTGACATAGATTAAGAATTCCTTATTTATGACGATATGTTTAGAAAGTATAACTTTTGTTAATTATTAATACAGGGGTATACACCGGAAACTGAAATATTACTAATCAATTTTAGCTGCTTATAAAAGATTAGTAGGCTTAAATTATTTAGCGAGAACTTAGCCACCTTATTTTGAAGTGTATTAATTGTTTAATTTATTGAATTTTAATAACAATATAAAGGATATGAGTGTTTCGTATTAACTTAGTTCGAATTTTAACCTTGATTTTAAAGGGGTATTTGGTGTATTATACTTCGTGTTCTAATAATTAGTCATCTAACGAAGTTTATTGAAGATAAAACAGGCTTGTTAATCTTAACGTCATTTTTAATCTTTATAATCATGTGTTAGTGATGTTTCTAGTATTAGAGCATTACAAAATATCATTTGCCGAATTCTTGGTATGGTTTTGCCAAACAAGTTTATTTAATTATTTAAGTAAATAAAGGTTTGAGTTGAACTATTACTTTCAATATTTAGCCCCCATCGTGGCGGTTAAATCTCGGTCCTTTGGTCTTCACCCTATCTGTTGGTGTATCAGACTTTAGAGGCTCTATGTATGTTGTTAATAAAAAAGCCACACACAGCTTTTTACAGCGATGCATAAACAACACTTTTAAATTTTTTGATTAGTGCTGCTCAATATTATTGGGTTGTTGCTACTTTTACTTAACCTCAAATCTAAGCTTCTTGTTTTAGATATGGTTTTTGCGTGTGTGTAAAAAAGTGTTGCCTAAATGAAAAGAAAAATTCGAAGCTATGTTTTAAACCTAGCTACTTAGTTTTAGCTCGTCTAATTAAGATGAGCGCAGATAAAATGGAAAGTTGAGCATTTATGCAAAAGTTAAATTGGCGACGTATCGTACTTAAAGTAGGTAGTGCATTAATTGCACCAGATCAAGATGGCTGCCGTTCGCGTTACATATTAACCATCGCACAGTTCATTGTTCGTTGTCGTGCCCGTGGAATCGAGGTGATTTTAGTATCATCGGGTTCTGTAGCGGCTGGAGCGCATTTATTCCCATCAGACAAACCTCGCTCCGTGGTGATGAAAAAAGCAATGGCAGCGGCAGGCCAAACAGAAATGATCGCCATGTGGGACCGCTTTTTTGACTTTCCATCTGCGCAACTATTATTAACGCACGGCGATTTACGTGACCGCGAGCGTTACCAAAGTATTCGCGAAACAGTGTTTACTTTGCTTGAGCATGGTGTTTTTCCTATCATTAATGAAAATGATGCTGTAACTACCGACGACTTAAGAGTGGGTGATAACGACAACTTATCAGCAATGGTCGCAGCAGCAGCCGATGCCGATGCTTTATTAATATTCTCAGACGTTGATGGGTTATATGATAAAAACCCTAACTTACATGATGATGCGGTGTTACTGCCTGAAATAAAATCAATTGATGAATCTATTTATGCTATGGCAGGATGTGCTACAAGTGCTGTTGGTACTGGTGGCATGAAAACCAAAATAGAAGCGGCAGAAAAAGCAACGTCACATGGTATCGCGACTTATATTATAAACGGCTTTAAAGAAGAAACATTTACGAAACTGCTAGCTGGGGAAAATCCTGGTAGCGTATTTTTACCGTACGAAAAACCGATGCAAGATTCTGTACATTGGATGACACACACAGCAAATGAGCAAGGTGAAGTTGTTGTTGATGGATCATTTGATGAATCCCTTGAAGGTGAAAGTGGATGTATTCGCGGTGATGAAATCATGGAAGTCCATGGTGAATTTGCTGTTGGTGATACCATTTTAGTACGTAGTGAAGACGGTACGCGTTTAGCTAAAGCGACCGCAAATTATAGTAGCTGTTTGTTAAACTTTATTGCAGACAACGAACAGAGTGAATTCAGCGAAAAAATGCAGGATTCAATTGGACCAGTTATATCTGAAAAACATATCGCATTATTGGAGAAGTCATGAGCTTAATTACGGACATTTCACGCCAGACAGCTAAAGCTGCCCATACACTTGCTTTACTCGACACCGAGACTAAAAATCAAGTACTAGTTGAAATGGCAGCGGCACTAAGAGAGCAAAAAGCATTTATAATTAAAGAAAACGAGAGTGACCTAAGCGCAGCACGCGACAATAACTTAGCAGCCTCAATGATAGACCGCTTAACGTTAAACGATGAGCGCATTGAAGCAATGGCAGAAGGCATTGAAGTAATAGTAAGCCTAGATGATCCTGTTGGTCAGCTACGTGATATCACAGAGCGTCCAAATGGCATTAAAATTCGTAAAATGCGCGTACCTCTTGGCGTTGTGTGTATGATTTATGAAGCACGCCCAAATGTAACAGCAGACGCTGGCGCATTGTGTTTTAAATCAGGTAATGGCGTTATTTTACGTGGCGGTAAAGAAGCACTTAAAAGTTCGCAAGCTATCGCAAGTGTAATGCACAGCGTACTTGAAAAGCATAACTTACCAGTATCACTTATTTCAGTGATCCCAGATCCAGACCGTGCACTATTAATGGAATTGATGCAGCAACGTGAAAGCATTGATTTAATAATTCCACGTGGCGGTGAAGGCTTAATTAACTTTGTTACCGAAAACAGTACGATCCCAGTAATTCAGCATTACAAAGGCGTTTGTCATCTATATGTAGATAAAGATGCTGATCTTGAAATTGCGCTTAACTTACTACTTAACGGTAAAACGCAACGTACGGGTGTTTGTAATGCACTTGAGGGCTTAGTAGTTCATCAAGATGTTGCAGATGAGTTTTTAAATCTTTGCGCAGTTGTATTACGCCAAGAAGGTGTAAAAATAAATGCCGACAGCTTTGCAGCTAAATATTTTGATAATGCAACTGTGTTAGCCGATAACGAATTTGGTGAAGAATACCTAGACCTTGAAATTGCTATTCGTGTGGTGCCAACTTTCAGCGCTGCTGTGGATCATATCGCTCAGTTTGGTTCCAACCATACTGAAGTGATTTGTACTAAGAACGCAGCTGCTGCAGAGTTATTCCAGCGTAGTGTTGACGCTTCTGTAGTAATGGTTAACACATCATCTCGCTTTTCTGATGGCTCACAACTGGGTTTAGGTGCAGAGATTGGTATAGCAACCTCTAAGCTTCATGCGTACGGTCCGATGGGTCTTGAATCACTGACCACAGAAAAGTATTTAGTTAATGGAGTAGGCCAAGTTCGCGAGTAACTGCAAACTTAGGTTTATAAAAAGCCGAGCATATTCATGCTCGGCTTTTTAGTTTGTAAATTACGTAACGGTTATTTTAATTTATCAAGCCAATCGCTTGCAGGTTCAGGTCTATGTAAATAGTAGCCTTGAAGAATAACTTCTGGATATTCCTGCAATAAACCAAAGTGGGATTGGTTCTCTACGCCTTCAGCTACAATCTCTAACTCGAATAAACGGCCTAAGCTTACAATCATATCAATAATTAACTTATCGTTATTATCAGTCGGTGCTTCCAATACAAAAGAGCGGTCAATTTTTAGCTCCTGTATGGGTAATTGTTTTAGATAAGTTAAACTCGAATACCCAGTACCAAAGTCATCAATAGATACCCTAATACCTAGCTTCTTGAGACAATGAACAGCCTCAATAGCCGCTTCCATATGATTAAGCAATGTCCCTTCAATTATCTCAATAGTGAGTTGCTGAGGATTAATGCTATGTTGCTTTATTTGTTGGCTAATAAAGCTTAAAAAACGAGCTTCATGAAAGTGCCTGCCGCTTATATTAATCGATAAATTTAACTCAGGGTGAGTTTTACTAAGTTGCGTTAATACTTCAAGTGCATTTGAAGTTACCCAGCAATCTAAGTCATAAATTATATCTGATTCTTCGGCTATAGATATAAACTCACCTGGGCTAATAAAGCCTTTTTGGGGATGCTCCCATCTTAATAAAACCTCAGCTCCTTTAAGGGTTTGGCTTCGATCAAATTGGGATTGTAAATATAGGGATAGCTCATTATTTGAGATAGCTTTGCGTAAATCTTGCTCTATTTCAAAACGACGTTTTGCTTGCTCGCCAAACGAAGTATCAAAAAAGGTAACTCTATTACCGCCTTTCTCTTTTGCCTTGTAACAAGCTGCCTCACAGTTACGAATAGTTTCAATAGCGCTTTCCCACTGATCTTCTCGAGGAAAAATATACGTGCCAATACTTACCGTTAAGCTAACGTCTTGCTCACCTACCTTAAAAGGATGGTTTACACTTATAAGCAGCTCTTGAGCTTTATTTTCTGCCATAGCTTGGGCTCTAACTCTGCCAACGCCTTTTTCAACTGTACACAGTACTGCAAATTCATCACTGCCTAAGCGAGCAATAACATCTTTTTTACTCACCTTAGAATGAATTCGTTTAGTTAATTCTTTTAAAATGTTATCGCCAGCAAGTAGGCCTAATCCATCATTTATTGAGTGGAAGCTGTCTATGTCAATAATATAAATATAGGCATAACTATTTTCGGTACTACAAACCTGAAGTTGCTGCTCTAACTGTTTTAAAAAGCCATTTCGGTTTGGCAAACCTGTAAGCTCATCATGCCATGTGAGGTAGTGAATTCTTTCTTGTGTTACTTTAACGCTCGAAATGTCACTAAACACACCAATATAATGCACATTAGTATCTTGATCGCCTTTAACCATACTTAGAGTCAGTAGCTCAGGGTAAAGCTCGCCATTTTTGCGTCTGGTTACAAGTTCTCCACTCCAATATCCAGCTTGATTCGCATGCTCCCATACTTGATCAAAGCTAATACTAGGGTGGTTATTTTGTTTAATGTCGTGCAACTGCATTTGCAGGGAGTCAGATTCACAGTAACCGGTTATACGGCAAAATGAAGGGTTTACGGCTATAATTTTGCCATTACTATCGGCAATAACAACACCATCAGCGGTTCCCGTTAGGGCTTGATAAAATAACTTTTGTTTTGAAGAGAGCTCTTTTAATTCTTCTTCACGCTGGCTTAGTTCTTTCGCCAGTGACTCTATTTCAAGTAGCTTATCGTGTAGGTCAAAGTTTTTTTCTATAAGCCTATCAAGCATGCCCTGTGCGGTAATATGGGTACGGATACGTGCTCTAACGAGCGCTAGCTTGTAAGGTTTGTGTATGTAGTCAATTGCGCCCATTGCAAAGCCTTTTTCTTCAGACTCTTCTTCGGTAAGCGCAGTTACAAATATGACGGGGATGCCTTTAGTATTTTGTTTCGCTTTGAGTATATTACATACTTCGTAGCCGTCCATGCCCGGCATCATTATATCTAATAAAATCAAGTCAGGGCGAGTTGACTCAACAAATACTAATGCTTGTTCACCGCTAGTTGAAATACGTACGTCGTAGTCAGTTAAAAGTCCTTCAACTAATACGTGTAAATTACTAGGTTCGTCATCAACAATAAGAATTAAAGGTTTATGCTTTTTCTCTGTAGTTAATCCCTTACTGTTTGCGAGATAATTTGAATGCACTATCTATCCTTCTTTGCGTTCTTTGCTATGTTAAATCTAGTTCAGGTTAGTGGTTATGCCTAATTTTTATTATCGTTTCTATATTTATCAATCAACTCTATTACTAATGCGTAGTTAAAATGATCAATTGCTTCTTTGAGCTTAAATAGAGAGTGGCTTCTATCATATTGATTCATTTCTAGCTGTCTAACCAAACTGCTAGGTACGGGGCGAGCCGTTAATGCTAATGAGTATATTTTATCGATAACCGAGTCTTCGTTTTCTAGTTCATGTCGCTGTATATGTTCTTTTTTAAAGCTATCAGCTACCAAGAATTGTTTTACGGCAAAAAGTGTAAGTGTTAATTGTTCATTAAAGTGAGATAAGTTAATACTTTTCTCATTTATTAAGCTTTTCTCAACACTTTGCGCGCTTTGTTGCAGTAGCTCCAAACCTAATGTGCCGGCAAGGCCCTTAAGTGTATGTACTAGTCGAATTAAGCTTTCTAACTCTCCATTTTTAATTAATATATCAGCTTTAGTCGAAAAGTCATTGTAATCGTTGACAAACTGAGTAAATAATTTAGTTAATAATACGTCATTATTTTCTAGGTTTTCTTTTGCCAGCTGCAGATTAATTGTATTTAATGGTTTGTTACTTTGTAGGTGTTTTTCTATACTTTCGAAAAGAGCATCAAAAATAATTGGTTTTACTAAAAAGTCATCCATACCGGCTCTAAATGCTGCTTTTTTATCATTAGGGTCTGCGGCTGCCGTAATAGCAATTATAGGAGTTTTGTAGCCTCGCTCTCTTAATATGCTTGTTGCTTCTAGTCCGTCCATAACTGGCATTTGAACATCCATAAAAATAATATCGATGTCATTTGTCTCTATTTTATCTAATGCGTCACGTCCATTGTCAGCAATGATCACGGTCATATCTAATCTTGCTAAAAGGGCGGAGGCTATTTCTTGATTAATTTTATTGTCGTCAACAACTAATGCATTAAAACCCGAGAATTTAGGGTGAGGCTTTAATTGCTTTTCTTTAAAATTATTTGGTGAGAGTGCTCTTAAAATTTCTACTTCACTATTTTTATTACCAATATTTATAATGTCTATATTTTCATTTTTTGCAATTGGCTCAGGAGACTCTTCATCAGTAATCAATAAAATAAGCGTCAATTTTTCATTCGTATTTTTATTTTGAGCGTACAGTTGTTGTAAAATAAAGTTATCGTTGAGCTCTTTTTTTTCTATCGACATTATTACAATACTAAATGGGCTACTAGGCTGAGACATTTTTGCAATGGCTCTTAATGGTTCTTGTGTTGTTTCTGTCGTTATATTTATATCACTTAGTAAGTCCATTAATTTTTTAATTTGCTCATTATCAGGGCTAATTAATAAGGCGTGTTTTTTAAGCTTTTGTTGCTCAGATAAAGTAAAGGGTAGAGTAAAGAAAAACTCGCTACCTTGATTAATCGTGCTTCTTACTTGTATATCTCCGCCCAGCAATTTAGTTAATTGTTTGCTTATAGTGAGTCCTAAACCGGTCCCACCATACTTTCTTGTTGTGCTTGAATCACCTTGCGAGAAAGACTGGAATATAATTTTTGATTGCTCTTCAGTCATCCCAATACCCGTGTCTTTTATACTAAAGCGAAGGTTTATTGTTTTTTCGTGTTGAGATGTCGCTTCTATAATTAATGATATTTCACCATGCTCAGTAAACTTAATTGCGTTACCTACACAGTTATTTATTATTTGGCTTAAGTGCATTGGGTCGCCAATAAGTTCAAGCCCTGCATCAACGTGTAAAGTAAAGTTTAATAACAAACCTTTTTGCTTGGCATTTGTTGAGAATAAATTTTGAACGTTAGAAACTATAGTATGTAAGGTAAAAGGGATTTGCTCTAACTGAACTTTTTCCGATTCTAGCTTAGAAAAATCCAGAATATTGTTTAAAATCTGCAATAAATTTTGAGCACTTGAAAAAGCTTTATCTGCGTAGTGTTTTTGCCTTGAGGGAAGCTCGCTGCTTTGTAAAAGTTGCAACATACCTAATATGCCATTCATTGGGGTGCGAAGTTCATGACTCATATTGGCTACAAAATCTATTTTTGTTTTATTGGCTTTATCGGTTTGCTCCATGGCACTCGTCAGGTCGGCATTCATTGCTTCCATTTGGGAATTTAATACGCGGGTTTCATTGAGTAGCTCTTTGGTTTGCTTATTTTTTAAATATAAAGCGTTAGCTGCTTTTATTACCGATGCTATTTCAGTTTGATTTTGGCTGTTATTTGAAATAGTTACTGGCTTTTCGCTATTCATATCTTTAAGTAATAAAGTGAGCTGAGTAATTGGTTTTATAACCGATCTAAAAATAAAATAGCTTAAAAATAAAATGATTAACATAATTAAAACGGCAAATATATTTGCCTGTTCTGTATTTTTTGTTAAGTGGCTACTTAGTAGCTCTTCTGTTTTGATTAGTTTATTTTTTTCTATGTTTTTAATTTCATTAGTTAAATACAGCAATTCGTTTTCTATGCCTGTAAGCACTACATTTACAGAAAAAGTGTAGCTACGGGTGAGTAATACAAGTTGGTTATAAGCTTGGTTTAAGCTTGTTGTTTTATTGGAGAGGGATTCATTTATTACAGAGGTGCTCGTTAGTTTTTTATGTAAGTGATTTAAGTTTTGTTTTACATTTTGTGCTTCATCAAAATTAGGTTTATAGAGGTAGCTTATAATTGCATGTTTTAAATTACTTATTGTGAGTAAAACATCGTTAAAAATAACTTTATTATCATTGTTTGAAGACCCTTCTAAATCACTAATTGTTACTTGTAAGTCATCAATAGGTTGTTTGAACTGAGTAATGTAAAGGTGTTCGCGTTTTTGTCTGTTTACGACAACTTGGCCAAATGTATCTTGGTAATTATTTAAATACTCGCCAAGGCGTATTAGTGAGTTTTGATACTCAGGGGTCTGGTTTTGAGTGTTTGTTTTTAGCTGCTCGAGATTTAGATTTGCCTTATTTAAGTAAAAATTAAATTTGGTAATCGTATTTTCATTTGCATTGTCAATAAATGAAACTGCATGCCCTTGCAGGGAAATAATATCGTTTTCTAAGTTAGTTACAGCTTCACTTTGAATAAGCGCGTTACGCTGCGACTTTTGCAAGTTTAGTAAGGTCGTTTGCGAATAGTTAAACAAATAGCTTTGTAAAAGAAGTAATCCAATCAGCGGACACAAAGCTAATATTATTTTTGATTTAATTGAATTTATTATCATTATCGGCTAATCAACTCATACCATTTTTGTAGACTGTAGTCATAGGTTGGCATAACGGTGTTCCATACTGCTACATTGCTAAAGCGTTTATGGTAACTACCGCCGTTGCGTTGCTTACCCGCTTTTACTGCTACGTCGCCATTTGTATTTAATAAATCTATGTTTGTTGCTTTTCCACCGTACCAGTAATCCCATTCGGCCTGAGATAGAAGTAGTTTAGAGCGTTGTGGGTTACTAATGTAATAACCTTGGCGAGCAATAAATGCACCAGGCCAGCCTGAAAGCCACCAATTCATATAGTCGTAAGCTGCATCTTTTACGCTACTTTGTGTTTGTGACGATAAACACATAACACCATGCCATCCTCGGTAGCCTTCTTTTGGCGCGGCAAAACGAACATTAATATTTTGACTGTTTAACGCAGAGACGGCAGGCGAAAACATACTTTCTATATGGGCACGCTTACTTTTCATAAACTCAATCGATTCAGGGACCGAGTTCCAATAGCCACTAAAATGACCTTGGCGTTTAAAGTCGAGTAATATACTAAACAATCTATCAAGTTCTGGGCGGGTCATTGCACCTATATCGTTAAACTTTATAAGCCCTTTGCTTTGTGCTGCTAGGGCTAGGTCAAATAATCCAATGGTAGGCGCATTTACAATGGCTACTTTACCTCGGTTCTCGTCATCAAGCAGCCAACTCCAGCTTTCTGTTTCGTATGCTATACCGGGCTTAATAAAGTCGGTGTTGTAACCAAAAGAGTCAACATTATGCACATAAGGCAAAAAGCTAATATGATCGCTTTCTTGAGCGCTTAATGTGCCATCGGGTTGAACATTTAATAATTTATAGGGAGCATCACCTGCACCAATACTTGCAGTTTCGGTTAGTTTTCCCGTTTTAGTTAGTGGATTTATCTCGTTAAAGTAGGTGAGTCGTTTTTTTTCTATTGGCTGTATAGAACCTGCATCCCAAAGCACATTAATGCTGTTTGACCATTGTTCGTATAAATCAAAGGAGCTAGGGTCCATTGATGCCTTTTGCAAAACAGCAGCGCTGCCTGCGGGAGTAAATTCTATATTAATACCCAAGTCACTCATCGCTTGCTTGCGAATAGCCTCTTGGAGTGTTACATGCGTACCAAGTACTCTTAATGTGACTTTTTTTCGGGCAAAAACATAAGGCGCATGTGTTATTGCACCAGCTGTTAAACCTATTGCAGCTAGCTTTTTTAGCGTTGAACGCTTAGGGTTGTCCATGTTAAGCCTAAAGTACTAATGTGTGACATTATGTATAGCTAAGAACTTGTAAAGACACAAGTTGAATGGATAAATTTAAAATTATATAGAATGAAAAATTAGAATAGTAGGGTGTCAAAAAACAATAAAAACAATGGAAAAATAGAAGAGTAGAGCGAATTTGAAAAGGAGTAGGAAAGTGGTGGAGCTAAGCAGGATCGAACTGCTGACCTCCTGCGTGCAAGGCAGGCGCTCTCCCAGCTGAGCTATAGCCCCACATTCCTAAGTTACATATAATGTAACTGCTTGACTGCTGAGTTCCAAGCGGGACGAACTTTAAGTTTTTTTATAAAATTGGTCAAGTATTTTTTCGTAAATTTTCACTGTTTACGTCAATTTTTGTTAGACTCGGCTTAATTCAAAACTAAAACGATAAAAAACAATGAAAAAATGTGTTCTAGCGCTTATGGTTTTACTCGCTGGCTGTGCCTCGAATGACGAGCCGCCTTTTGAAATAAATAATAAACAGTTTCACGAAAAGCAAGATGAGCAAGGCAATAAGCTTTTTGCTTATGTTGTTTCGGTAAAAGCTAAGCATCGTGAAAACTTTAACCTAGACCGTGGTCCTAACAATAGACCAAGCCGTGGTGAGGTTAAGCAGTATATAGAGAAAGAGCATTTTGAAGAATCGAGCATTCTGAAGTTGCAGCTAGAAGACCAAGCAGTTGAATTATTAAATCAAGAGCTAAAAGAGCGTAAATACTGCGATAACAAACATGAAGTTAATGATGTTTTATGGCGAGATCTGAGTGTACAGCTAAGAGGGCGTTGCTTGTAATATGTTGGCTGATAAAACGAAGTTAGCAGAGCTTTTAGCGCACCTAGATATTGCTTACGATGCAATAGAACATCCGCCGCTACATACTAGCTTAGCGGCTGATGAGTTTATGATTGAGCGCCCAGGTACTCGTCTTAAAAACCTATTTTTACGCGATAACGAAGGCAAGCGACACTTTTTAGTTATTACAGCGCACAATAAGCAACTCGACTTAAAGGCACTATCAAAGCAACAAGGGCTTTCACGCTTAGGGTTTGCATCGAGTGAGCGGCTAGCTAAATATTTAAAAGTGGCTCCTGGGTATGTATCTATGTTGGCTCTTTTAAATGATAAGCAAAACGAAGTGAGCTTATGGGTTGACCAAGATATTTGGCACGGTGATTTGTTTCATTGTCATCCGTTTGAAAACACCCAAACATGGTTGCTTAGTAAAGCTGATTTAGAAACATTTTTTAATTACACAAAGCATCAACCGCGCGTTGTATTTTTACCCTCAAAATAAGCCCACATAATTAACGATAAACCACATAAGCAAACTGCAAGCAGCGTAAACATAAACGCTGTTTGCCCATGATGTTGGTATACCACACCGGGTAATAACGACCCCAATGCGCCACCACTGTAATAAAACGATACATATCCGCCATTGGTTACACTTGGTGGGGCTTTACTGATTTTATTAACGAGCGGTGCGGCAGTTGAATGAATCACAAACATAGCACCACAAAACAAAGTAAATGCGATTAAAAATAAGCTAAGCTGATGGCTCATTAATAAAATAATACTCACACTATAAAAACTAAATACCGCAGTTAATAAATGCCAAGGCGAAGGGACTTTTTTAAGTAACCAAGGTGCAGCAATAGAGGCGAGGGCACCAATTAAATAACCACTGTAAACTAAACCTATGTCACGAGTATTGGTAATTAAAAACGTATTTTGCAATATAAACGGTAAGTAATTAAGTAGTGCAGCAAAGCAAAAAAACATACAAAAAACGGCACCGTAAATTTTAAGTATAGCGCCTTCTTTAAGCTGTTTAATGTAGTCCAGTGGTGAAAGCTGAGACTTTGTTGCTGGGTTCGAAAATTGAGAATGTTTGATTGTTAAAGCTAAGCAAATAAGCATAAAAGCAATTACGTAATAAAAGCTCTGCCAATTCCATAAGTCGCTAAACAAAGCGGCAAGCACACGTCCAAAGTAACCACCAACTATACTGCTACCAATATATAGGGTCATATTTTTTTGAAGTGTATCAGCGCTATAACTCATGCCTATATAGCTAGTCATTGCTGTTAAAGCTGCGGGGAGCGTTAAACCTTGTAAAAATCTGACTAATAATAAAAGCTCAAAGTTAGGTACATAAACAAAAAGTAAGCAGCTAAGGCCTAAAAGCATCATTGCAATACGTAATATAAGTAGTGGATTTATTTTTGCTAAAAATAAACCATAAACGAGCGGGGCAATAGCTAAGGGCAGCATAGTTGCAGTCATTAAGCTGCCAGCTACCGCAGGTGCTACATTAAATTCGCTCGCAAAAAGGCTAAGTAGGGGTTGCGGTGCATAAAGCACAAAAAATATAAATACCGAGCAAACGAGTAGATGAGGTAAACGCATTATATGGCTTGTGCATTTGCTGATTGGTTGTCTGGTATTGTATTAAAAATTGCTTTTAATTGATAATTAAAACCATAGTCATTGCGCTATATCATGGTTTGTTTTAACTAGTTTGCTAGATTAATGTCGATAGCGCTGTTATTTGAACTCGTTGGTGATTAAAATAGCGATAATATTAGTTTTTAGTGGAACAAAGTCATGGGTTCATTACAAGACCAATTGCTTCAAGCAGGATTAACAACATCGCATAATGCTAAAGTTGCTAAATCAGAAAAGCGTAAGCAACAAAAAAAGCAAAAGAAAGGGGCTACTAGCAACCCAAGTGATCTGCAAAAGCATATTCAACAAACCAAGCTAGAGCAGCAAAAAAAAGCTGAAGAGCTTAACCAAACACGCCAAGTGAGCTTAAAGCAGCGCGAACAAGAAGCGCGTGTTAAACAAATTTTAGAGCACCACAACCAAGACGCTATTCGTGGTGAGCGCACATTTAATTTTACTTATCAAAACAAAGTAAAAAATATCGACGTGAACGAGAAAACGCAAAAAGCGTTATCGGGCGGTCGTTTAGCTATTTGTGTACTAGAAGGGCAATTTTACGTACTAGACGACGAACCAGCACGCAAAGTGGCTGAAGTTGACGAAAAGTATATTGTTTTTCATGTAGAGCCAGAAAACAAACCAAAAGATGAAGATGACCCATACGCAGACTTTGAAGTACCAGATGATATAGTGTGGTAATAAGTTATTAAGGGTAAGCTCATTTTTATTTGCTAAAGTATATAAAAGTGAGATAGAAACGAGTTAGCGGTTTTTGGTTAAGTTGATCGTCTAGCGTCGTTTCGTACGTATGCTTTTTATTTGATTGTTTACTACAATCAATAGAACAGTTTTTCTAACCGTCAAAAAAGAAGAGTAAATACAATGAGCAAGATGAAAACACTACTATTAGGCGCGGGTATTACTTTAGCCGCAAGCTTCTCGTTTAATGCAGCAGCTGCCGATGGCGCTGCACTTTATACCGCTAAGAATTGTCAAACTTGTCATGGCGCTGAAGGTAAAGCACCAATTATGGGTATGTACCCTAAACTAAACGGTCAAAACAAAGACTACTTAGTAGCGCAAATGAAAGATATTAAGTCAGGTGCACGTAATAACGGTATGACCATGGCAATGAAAGCAATGGTTGCAACGGTAACTGATGAAGAGTTTGAAGCAATTGCAGATTACCTAGCTAACGTAAAATAATTTACGCAGTTATACCATTTTAATGCAATTGGTATTTTAGTTTTACAAACAGCCACACAATAGTGTGGCTGTTTTGTTTGGTGTTTGCTATAAAATAGAGACTGCTTTAGACTTCTAAACATCTGTTCGTACAGGTTAATAATGTACGTTTTTAAAAGGCTCATTATGTTTGATTTACCCCAACTCGATTTAAAAAATAAAGTATCAGCACAAGAGTGGCAACTTCGTGTTGATTTAGCCGCGTGTTATAGACTGGTAGAGCACTTTCGTTGGGGGGATTTAATCTATACGCATTTATCAGCACGTTTGCCTGGCACCGACCACTACTTAGTGAATGCGTTTGGTTTAACCTTTGATGAAGTAACTGCCTCTAATTTAGTAAAGGTCGACTTAGACGGCAACATTATTGACGATACGCCATTTAGTATTAATCCAGCTGGATTTACTATTCACAGTGCGATTCACGAGGTACGCGAAGACGCTCATTGTGTTATTCACCTTCATACCAAAGAAACAATCGCAGTCGCTACACAAAAAAATGGTTTATTACCGCTTAGCCAATATTCAATGTTTTCACTGCCATCGCTTTCTTATCATGGCTACGAAGGGCTTGCAGTAAACGACGACGAGCGAAAAGTGCTGCAAGATGATTTGGGCAGCACTAACCATATGTTATTGGTAAATCACGGTGGCTTAACAGTAGGCCCAACGGTAGGCGATGCGTTTATGCGCTTTTATGATTTACAGCGAGCGTGTGAAATTCAACTAGCGCTACAATCAAGCTCGCAAGAGGTGATTGAAGTACCGCAACCTATAATCGACAATATTTATAATCAAGCAAACGTAGTACACAGTGGCAGCACCGGCGGGCAACTTGCGTGGCCTGCGATGTTACGTAAAGCGTATCGACTTGACCCTAGTTTTGCAAAATAACCCATAGCGGTTAATAAGGAATTTTAATGAAAGTAAATCGCGTTGAAGTATTTGATATTCACTGTCCTGATAGACCTTCTTGGACACCTGTGTTTGTACGTATTCATACTGACGAAGGTATTAGTGGTGTTGGCGAAGCGGGCCTTGCATACGATTTAGGTCACAGTGCTGCAGCGGCTATGATTAAGGAAATGGCCGACGCCTTTTTAATAGGCCACGACCCATTTCAAACAGAAAAACTATGGTCACGTATGTTACGTGAAAGCTTTTGGGGTTTAGGCGGCGGACCTGTTGTATATGCTGCAATGAGCGCAATTGATACCGCACTTTGGGATATAAAAGGTAAAGCGCTTGGTTTACCTGTATATCAATTGTTAGGCGGTAAAGTTAACGACAAACTACGTACGTACGCATCGCAATTACAGTTTGACTGGGATAGCGAATTTAAAGCGCTAGTACAGCCGCAAGAATATGCAGAAGCGGCTTTAAAGGCGATGGCCGAAGGTTACGATGCAGTAAAAGTAGATCCAATTCAGTACGATAAAGACGGCAATACTTATTACGACCGTACAAAAATAATCTCACGCACTGAAATGAAGCTATACCGTGCACGTATGCAAGCCATTCGCGAAGCAGTAGGCGACGAAGTGGATATTATTTTTGAATGCCACAGTTTACCTGGCGTGACAACAGCCATTCAGTTGGGTGAAATTGCAGAAGAATTTGACTGTATGTACTTTGAAGAGCCAGTTAACTACCTAAACCATTCATTGCATGCAAAAGTAGCAGATAAAGTTAATGTGCCAATTGCTGGTGGTGAACGTTTGTATAATCGCTGGGGTGTGCGCCCGTACTTAGAAGAGCAAAGTATTGATGTTCTGCAACCTGATATTGGTTTATGTGGTGGCTTTACCGAAACTAAAAAAGTATGTGATTACGCAGATATCTTTGATGTGCGTATTCAAGCTCACGTATGTGGCGGGCCTGTTGCAACAGCAGCATCACTGCACTTAGAAACGGCTATCCCTAACTTTTTGATTCATGAGCACCACACTTATGCGATTAAAAAGTGGAACCGCGAGTTATGTTTACAAGACCCACAACCTAAAAATGGTTTCTTTGAAGTGTCAGAAGAGCCAGGGTTGGGTATTGAATTAAATGATGAGATTGTTATGCGTTCTCAACGCGTAGAAATAAAATAATAGTCTTTTAACCTAACTTAGGTCATGCATTAAAAAGCCGGTAAGTGATTAGTCACTTACCGGCTTTTACTTTTTTGGTAAAGTTTTAGCTTGTTATAACTCGTTAATTCTACATTCTACGTCTTTAAGCTCAATAGTGGCTTTACTATCAAGGTGGCGTATATAGCATTGCTTGCCTTTAATCATCAATTCAAACTGATCGGGTGTATTGCGACTTTGCGTGTCGATAATATTATTACCATCCACATTGCTAAGGGTTACTGTGCTGCTGGTAGTAAATACATTCTCAGCTAATTGAGTTTCTTGTATATGTACAAGTGTTTTAATTGCTTTGCTAACGGCTGTTTTATTTGGCTTTGCCAGTAGAGCATGTTGCAGCTTAGGTGTCGGATCTGGATTTTGAGATATGCAGCCATTGAGAAAAAACGCAGAAAATACAACGATTAGTAAAAAGTACATTTTCATAAATTGGCCGTATTATTATAAAAAGAGAGTTTAATATAACTAGTTTTACTTAAACTTGGTAGTAGTGCTTAGCGTTTGCATAGCTAAGGTTATGCCATGTCTTATCGTTTGAGCATAACGCCTTATGGCAGTGCCATAGAGTGTTGTAGCTTGTATTTATTTGGCACACAGGAAAGTTGCTTGCAAACATAATACGCTGCTGGCCAAAGTGATTAAAAAGAATATTAAAACACGCTGCTTGTTGCTCACTGGTAAGTTGTAGTAATTCAAAACCAGAGAATTTAATTGCTATGTTGTCGTGCTGAGCAAGTAACTCAGCACCTTGTTGCCAGTCATTTAAATTACTTGGCAGTCCTGCATGATTAATTATAATCTGAAGCTGCGGTAGCTGCTTAGCGTAGTAAGCTATTTGTTTGGTTATTTCGCTATTTTCAATATCAAATTGAGCTTCAAAATGCAGTTTATTTGTAGCCAATAAATTAAGGTTATTAATACAATGAGGGCTTTTTAGTCTCACTGCATCATCTTCTTCGGTTATATCTCTTATACCACAAAGGCTTGAATGAGCCAGTGCATTTAGCGCGTGATTAAATTGCTCTGCGGGCGCATCAATTTGGTTGTAACTAATAGCCTTGAATGAAAGGTTTTTTAAATGCGAGCTTAGCCAGTTTAACTCGTTTATAGGTGATTGATTATCAAACCCAGCCTCAATGTGCACAATACCCGCAAGTTCAAAATCAGTACTTTTAACAAGTTGCTCTGCACTTATTGGTTGTTTAATTTTTTCTAGGTTAGGCCATGCTGGTGGGTTTTCGCCTTGTAGCCAAGTATATTGCCCCTCGGCAAGATTAAAAAAATGCACATGAGGGTCAATAATTTGCATGCTCATTGGGCTGTATAGCCGCCATCAATACTTTGTAAGCTACCAGTAATAAAGCTGGCATCGTCGCTTGCTAAAAAGCTCACAAGAGCAGCAACTTCGTCGGCTTGACCTAATCGGTTAAGCGGTTGCAGACTTGCTTCCTCGGCAACTATTTCAGCTTTGTTTGCGCCACTTTTTGCGCAGTACGCATCTATCGCGTTATGAAATAGCGGGGTTTCTATTGTGCCAGGGCATACCGCATTTGCTCTAATATTAAAACCTGCGTAATCAAGCGCTGTTGTTTTAGCCATTGAGGCAAGGGCATGTTTTGTTAGGTTATACGCAAAAGAGTTTTGCTTACCTATAATTGCCTGATCGGAAGCGACTAATATAATAGCGCCGCCATTTTGCGCTTTCATGCTTGGCAATACGCTTTGTATTGCGGCATAAGCGCCTTTAACATTAAGCGCAAAAAGTGCATCGAGAGTTTGCTCGTCGGTGCTTTCTATATTTGCGCTTAAGTGTTTTCCAGCATTAGAAACAAGTACATCAATACGTTTGCTTTGTTCACAGATAGCGTTGATACAGCTTTGTACCGCCGATACATCACTTACATCACACTGATGAAATATACCGATTTCGCTCAGCTCTATATCAAGGTTATGTACTTCATAGCCATTGTTTAGCAAACGCTTTACTACGGCTAAGCCAATACCTTTTGTACCACCTGTAACGACTGCAACTTTAGACATACTTACTTCCTTTATTGCTAACTAGTGAGAGTGACCGCAGCCGCCTTCAGCGTGCACATGTCCGTGAGAAACTTCTTCACTTGTTGCTTCACGTACCGATATAACTTCAACGTCAAACGTTAGCGTTTTACCAGCAAATGGGTGGTTTAAATCACAATCTGCGTTAAAACGACCAACCTTAACAATAGTAACCTGATGACGACCTTGGTTAGAGCTAACCATTGCTGTCATACCAGGTTTCCATACTTTAACGTCGCCTTGTAGGTGCTTAAGCGGAATACGTTGAATTAAGTCATCAACACGCTCGCCGTATGATTCACTTGGCTCTAGAGTTACACTAAATTTTTCGCCAGCTTCTTTGCCTTCAAGTGCTTTTTCTAAACCAGGAAGCATGCCTTCGCTGCCATGAATGTAAGTAAGTGGCGCTTCGTTTGTGCTACTTTCAATTTGCTCGCCCGCTTCGCTAAGGGTGTAATGAAATTCAACTGCTGAATTTTTGCTAATTTGCATGCTTGTCTCTTCAAATAATAACTATGTTAGGGCGCAATTTTACGCGAAATATACGTGTTTATAAACTTAACGTGGCTGATTTAGTGTTTTTTGTAAATCTAGCAGTAAATCTTTTTTTATTGGTGCTGCTTTTTGCTTTTCAGCCTGTGGTATAAACAGTACTAATTGAGTGCCAGGCTTTAAAATACTTGATGCAGAGAGTTTGTTCCATTTTGCCAAGTCGCTATGAGGTACATCATAAAGCTGACTTATACTCCAAAGGCTATCGCCTGACTTAACTTCGTAATCTATTTCAATGGTGGGAATCGCAATCTCTTGGTGTTCTAAATAAGGGCTGATTTTGTAATCAACAGTTAATGTGCTTGGCAGAGTTTTAGGTTGCCCAACTAATAACTTTTCTCCAACACCTATTAAATTATTATTTTTATTATTAAGTTGTTTCAAAGCTTTTACAGACATACTAAAACGCCTGGCGATACTGTAAAGCGTATCGTTTTGTTTAACGATGTACTCTCCAGCAAAGTTTGATTTGAAGAACTGACTTTTTAATAATGCTTCTTGCCCTATAGGCAGCAGTAAAGTATGCGGCCCGTTAGGTGAGCTTTGATTTTTTAAATATCCCTGATTAATAGCATGTAACTGCTTTGAACCTATACCAGAGAGCTTGGCAATGACTGAAAAGTCGAACTGCTGGCCTATGTTCATCTGTGTTGTAAATGGTTTATATACTAGCTTTGGGCGTTTAATGCCCTTTTGTGGATGTTTAACTAAATAACTTAAAGCGAGTAATTTGGGTACATAGTCAGCAGTTTCTTTTGGCAGACTGAGCGACCAGTAATCGGTGCTTTTACCGCGTTTTTTGTTTTTTTCGATTGCACGTTTAACACGGCCTTCACCACTATTATAAGCGGCCAAAGCATGTAGCCAATTACCATCAAAGCGTTTGTGTAAGTAACTTAAGTAATCAAGTGCAGCATCGGTTGAAGCAAGTACGTCTTGGCGCCCGTCATACCATTGGTCTGACTTAACACCAAAGTGATGCGCCGTTGCGCCAACTAACTGCCAAACACCAACAGCTTGCTGTGATGAGGCTATTGTTGGTCTAAAATCGCTTTCTACAAATGGTAATAATGCGAGCTCCATAGGTAATTGCTTTTGCTCAATTTTTTTTACGATGTGATACAGGTAAGGCGCTGCGCGTTTGCTCACCGTTTGTAAGTAGTTAGGTTGCTTTGCATACCAGCTGATACGCTTTTTTAAAGCGCGATTTTGATAAATCGTAAAGTGTAGATTATTGGCTATATGCATCCACAGATCGGTGGTTTTTAGTGGGCGCTTTTTTACGATTGTTTTTTTGAATTGAAGTGGCGTAACTGCCTCTTTAACTTGAGGCGTTTGAGCTACTTCATCGTCAATATCATAAGTATAGTCAGGCTCAAAATGAGTAAATATTTGTGGAGCTTCTTGTGGTTCTTGCTCCATTGATTGACAACCAAATAACAAAATACCCAAACAACATAAAACCAAACTGCGCATAGTGATCACTTTTGTAAATTCCTTTTATTATTTTAACACAATCCGTTGTGTTGAGTTATTCTGCGCTTTTTACACGATTTAGGCCTGCTTGTAAAAAAAAGTTACTCGATTTTATATTAAGCGCTTCTTGTTTATAAGGCTCAATAACTGATTCAGGAAACGACAGCATTAACTGCTCAATACTTTGATCTTTATTGTTTTTAACATGCTCCGTTATGGCTGTTAAAAATGATAGCGGCTGTTTCAGCTGCTCTTTTGTTAATGTGCCGCCGTGGCCAGGTATAATAATAGTGAGCTTTTCGTCGTTAATATATTGCTTAAGCAACGTTTGCCAACTTTTAAGTTCGCCGTGACCAGGGTAAGGAAGCCAGTCAACGATATCGCCACCAATCAGCACACTGCCATTATTAGTAGTAATAGTTAAATCACCGTTAGTATGGGCTTGCTGCGGCTCAAGCGTTACCTCAAAACCACCAAGGTCGATAATTTTACGACTATTAATTACTATTTCGGGTTTGCTAAGCTGATACTCCTGCCAGCGAAAAAGTCGCTTTTTTGCAAGCTTTAACTTATCACGCCATTTAGCTTGCTCTTCTTTGGGTACATTCGCTAACCGTTGGTAGCTCAGCTCAATGCTCTTTTCATAGGTGTCTAGTTTGTCGGTATATGCTGTTTGGTAAAGGCTAAAATTTTTATTTACTTGCTGATGAACAACGAGCTTGGCATCAGGATAGAAATTTTGCATAACCGCCATACCTAGCAAGTGATCGTCATGGTAATGCGTGGCAACCAAATAGCATAAAGGTGTTTTAAGGCGTTTTTTTAAATCTTCAGCAAGTTGTTCAACTGCAGCAAAATTGGCACTCGTATCAACCAGTAGGGCACATTTTTCGCCTTCAATTAATACTTGGTTAGAGTCGTAGAAGCGAAGCTTGTCTTGTTGCTTTAAAAACTGAATATGAGGGTTTATTGTATTCCAAGTTACGGCAGCGTAGGTGCTAGGTGCTATTGATAGTAAAGTGCATGCCAATAGTAAGTGCTTACATGAAGAGGTTATGTTTGAAAGTTTTAACTTCATTTATTATCTCTACGCTGAGGTTTAATTACTTTAATAATAAACAAAAAGCGCAGTATGCGCTTTTTATTTTTGGTGTTTGGGGTCATTTGCCAAATGCAGACTGAGTTTATCAATCAATTGGTCTTGATGCTGTTGTTCAACTGTAGCCTGTGTTTTTGCTTCTAGCAATTCGTGGCTTAAGTTTAATGCTGCCATTAGTAGGGCTTTTTGATCGTTTCTAACGGTTGAGCGTTGTTTCATTTGCTCAACTAAGTCATTTAGATTTTTAGCTGCTGCTATTAATGCATCTTCCTGCCCTTCGGGGCAAGCAAATTGCTGCTCTTTACCTAGCAACTCAACAGTGACCCGCTGGTTTTGCAGCTCAGACATTAGCTAGCCTGTTGTGCGCTTTGTAATTTATCAAGAAGACCAGATAAAGTAGTGCTGGCATCTTTTTGCTTTTCTTCATTTTCTAAAGCTTCAAGCTGTAGTAATTCGTTTTCATCGCTTAGTTTAGTGTTCTGTTCTTTTAAAGTAGCAACATCTGTTTGTAATTGATTATTACGTTCGATTAAAGAATCGATCAGTTGTTCGAGTTGTTGAAGAGTAGTGTTGTTCATAAAGGCGCTCATATAACTGTAATTAATGTCATGCAAATGTAAAGCAAAGTGTGTTGATTTGCCAGCATTTACGGTGGTTTTAGCTGATTTTTCTTCTGTGTTAAGGGATAATTCAGCATATGAGCTTTTTCATTCAGAAATGGTTCACTTTAACACTCTCTTATCTTGGTGTAAGTTGCCAAAGCCTAGTGCTTATGGTTCACTTACGATATTAAATTGCGTATGGCGAAAATAAATAATGCTTAGTTACAGACACTCATTTCATGCGGGTAATCCTGCCGATGTACTTAAACATTTAGTACTGGCACAAGTACTAAATTATCAAACAATTAAAGATAAACCGCTTGATTATATAGACACGCATTCAGGTGCTGGCTTTTTTGAACTGGCAGCTGCTGATGCGCAAAAAACGCAAGAGTATCAAGATGGTATTGAAAAACTTTGGCAACATAAAAGTGAACATGCTGAGCTTAATGAGTACATTGAATTAATTAAGTCATTTAACGACACTGACGAACTTGCATTTTATCCAGGTTCACCAAAAATTGCAGAGCATTACTTGCGCCGCCAAGATAAGGGCTGGTTTTTTGAATTGCACCCGCGCGATTTATTATTACTTGAAGAAAACATGCAAGGTAAGCGCTCTATTCGTGTACGTGGAGAAGATGGTTTTGCAGGTTTAGTTGGTTTGTTACCACCAGCATCTCGCAGAGCGTGTGTGTTAATTGATCCTCCATACGAAATTAAAGATGACTACGAAACGGTTGTAAAAACCTTAGTTAAAGCTCATCAGCGTTTTGCTACAGGTACTTACATGATTTGGTATCCGGTTGTAGATAGAGAGCGCATTGATAATATGGAGCAGGGCTTAATTGATTCAGGAATGCGCAACATTCAGTTATTTGAATTAGGCACTGAAGCGGATACTGACGTACACGGTATGACAGCATCGGGCATGATTGTAATTAATCCTCCATGGAAGCTAAAGCAAACAATGGATGCAATAATGCCTGAACTTGTTAGTTTGTTAAGTGAGCCAAGTGGTTTTTACAGAAGTGAACAACTCGTTGATGAGTAACTTTAAATAGCGCTTATAACGAATAATAAAATGCCCAGCTTTGCTGGGCATTTTATTTAAAATCAATACGAATGTGTTAGGTAATATATATAAGGGAGCTAAATATTAATTAAAATAAACCGCACTAAAAGTAGCAAGCGTATTACCGCGACTGTTTTTAAGTTTTAGTGATTCACCTGTTATTTCCCACTTTGAAGTTTTGCTAAGTACGTCAGACATAGCCGCTTCTTGGCTCATATTATCCGAGCACATCTTTTTTGTACTTGCTAGCTGACTAAGTGTAATTGTTTGCTGCTCGGTGCTATAGCTTCCGCTAAAATTATTACAGCCTAAAAAGCCATTAACGCGGTGGTCTTTATTGAACTGAATGAATGGTTCTTTAGTTGTAACATTCACAGTTTGAGCATTTATTGTTATTGCTTTCCAGTAAGTATTTGTGAGTGTTACATCGGGTTTTTGAGTCGACACTTTTGAAAGCTCAATTTTATAGGGGGTAGTTAACTGTGATTCTGCAAACGGGTCATGATTTGTTGTACTTGTGTAAAGCACTTTGTCTTTATTTATAATTCTGGCGCTTAGGCTATAGCGATGTTTATCGCTAATTTTGCTGGCATCATAAATTAGCTCAACGGTAAATGGCGGGGCTTGGGTTACATCAATCACTTCTTGTGTGATTATATCGGCTTTTACATCCATTTTAGATACATTGGAAAGCGTAACTATTAATTGCGAGCCAGGGCGAAGCATACTGCGATCTTTGTAGCTAGCTTGGATAGTTAGGCTGGTTATTGCTTCTGCAATTTCTGTGTTTTCAGTCGATTTAGTTTGCTCACCGCAGCCAGTTACTGCAAAAGCGCTAAGCGCCAATAAGCCAATCCCTGCAACTGCCTTTTTACGCGAAGATACTGCTTGATGCTTTTCCATGTTGGTTATCCTTACTCAATATTATGTCCTTAGTGTATTACCTAGTTACTTAATCATTCCTTAACTTATTTTAAACATAAAAAAAGGCGCATTAGCGCCTTTAATAATTAAAAACAAACGATTATTTTTTAACAAACTTAGTTAAAATAACAATGCGCTGGCCGTCAACTCGCCCTTCAATATGTTCAGGGTTGCTGGTTAGGCCAATATTACGAACAGCTGTTCCACGTTTAGCGGTAAGGCTACTGCCTTTAACGTCTAAGTCTTTAATTAGGGTAACAGTATCGCCTGCTTGAAGTACTACACCGTTACTATCTACATGCTTTAAATCGTCATCTTCGGCAAGTGCTTTTTTAGCCCAGGTTAGCGTGTCTTCTTCAAGGTAAATCATGTCTAGCGCATCTTGTGCCCAGCCATTATCAGGCGCTAAACGCGAAAGCATTCTGTAAGCTACAACTTGTACTGCAGGAGTTTGGCTCCACATGCTATCGTTTAAACAGTGCCAATGTGTAGGCATTATTTCGCTGTTATTCTCGATTTGATCTTTACATGTTTGACACGTGTAAATACATTTATCTGAGTGGGTTTCAGTTACCGGTGGTACTTCATAAACAGATAAGTTCTCGGTGGCTGCACACAATTCACATTGATTATTACTACGTTCGATTAAGGCTTTTTCAATACTCATGGGGCTCTTTCTGATTCTGGTCGAGTTAACATTGCTGCTATTATACTCCAAAACACGAGCTCTGCGCCATTAGTCCCTTAATTTTGTGTGGGTATATTACTCATACACTTATCTTTAATACTTTTTATATAGCCTTGAGTGCTTTTTTGATTATTCCGGGGGGGAATGCCTGGTTTGGCTGAATCGTTTGTATAAAATGGATAATGGTTGCCAGATGCACCCACATTATATTTTAAGGGCGTGGTGTTAGGCTTTGCTAAAGTTGAAAATATAAATAGCAAAAGACAAACTTTTAATATCTGAAAAAAGTTGGTCAAAGCTCCACCTTTTATATTAAAGTTATTATATGAGTATTGTGTAGTTTTAGCTGTTTTGTAATGGTTACTATGTTTATCTTATGCGAGTTGCATTAAAGTACACGTATTATTGGCTGTTTTGCCATCTCTTATTTATAGGTTTAGAGCCAAGTGAAATTAAATAACATACCTGATGAGGTACAAAAAATAACTCAGTTTGTCGCCCGGCAACCTATTTTTGATATAGATCAGAATGTTTTCTCATACGAACTACTCTATCGAGATTCAGCCAATAATGCGTTTCCTGTGGGCACTTCTGATGTGCATGCGACAAGCCGCCTGTTTTTTAATGCATTAATGTTGGTAGGTTTAGATAGACTTACCGCGCATCATTTAGCTTTTATAAACTTGTCATCAGAAACTATTCTCGATAACTTTCCCAAACTTTTATTGCCAGAAAATAGTGTTATTGAAATAGTAGAGCGCACGGGTAATATTCCTGCGGTTGCTGAGCGTGTGCAAGAACTTAAAAAAGAAGGGTATGTTTTTGCACTTGATGATTACGATGGTGATCCAAAATGGGAGCCACTATTAGCACATGTTGATTACATAAAAATTGAGATAGATGATCCGGTTATTAAAACCAATATGCGCATTAAAAAAATAAAACGCGCAAATCCACATGCAAAAATAATTGTTGAACGAATAGAGACGCATGAACAATTTAATATATTAAAATTGGCAGGCTGTGATTTATTTCAGGGGTTCTTTTTTTCTCGCCCAGAAATGATTACGTATAAAGGTGTAGAGCCTTCAAAGTTAACTGTTTTTGATCTATTGCGTTTTACAGCAAAACAAACACTTTGCTTTAAAGAAGTTCATCAACGAGTGGCCAGAGATGTAGCCATAACAGCCAGGGTTTTAAAGCTGGCTAACGCGCGTTCAGGCAAAGCAAATTTAGTTATTACTTCTATTTCACAAGCGGTTATTTATTTAGGTGAAGATACAATAAGGCAATTTGTTCGTGTATTAGCAATTAGTGAGTTGGGGGTCGAAAAACCAACTGAGTTAACTAAGCTTGCTTTAACTCGGGCACAATTTATGTCGCTTATTTTAGAGCAAAATAATAAAGAACTGACTGAGCAAGGCTATCTAGTGGGTTTGTTTTCTGTGCTTGATGCCATTTTAGATGGCGATTTAAAAGACATAGTTAAAGAGTTTACTTTAGATGCTGCAATATCTGATGCGTTACTACTTGAAAAAGGCACTTTAGGTGAGTGTTTATCGCTAATAAAAGAGTTTGAAGTAGATAATATTGATAAGGCGATGGTTCAACTAGCTAAAATAAATCCCGAACAACATGTTGGGCATATATTTAATTTTTTACTGGATGCTGTTTTATACAGTGACGACATTATTGAGGCAATAGCAGAATAAATATGCGTAATTGGTTGTCGGTTATAAGTGTAGTGGTTGCTCTTTGTTTATTGTTTCCTGGTATTACAAAACCAGTATTAACAATAGAGGGCAACATAGATAAATCAAAACTAGCGCAAGCGGGTATTGAAATGCTGGCTGAAGAGGGCGATGGTCGAACTCGCAGTATGCTAATGATGTTCTCGAACATGCTAGGGCTTGATAAGTTAGAAGGTGAGATTAGCGCCTATAACAAAACACAAAGTATTTTAGGCACAGTTAAAGAGCTTGCTAGCAATAATAATTTATTTGTAGCCGCTTTAGTGGGGTTGTTTTCTATTGTTATTCCAAGCTTAAAGCTATTATTACAGTTGCTTTATTGTTGCCTACCTTTGAATGGGTTTAAGCAAAAGCTCGGTCTGGTTATTTGTGCATTAAGTAAGTGGAGCATGGTTGATGTATTTGTTATTGCATTAATAGTGACTTACTTAGCAGGTAACGCCCATGGTAAAAGTGGCGAGCTACTTGTTATGAATGCACAATTTGGTGAAGGGTTTTGGTATTTTAGCGCATATTGTATATTTGCAATTATCGCGAGTAACTTAATTAAAACACCTGCTAAACCGCAGTCTACATAATTAAAGTATTTGTGGTTGCCGTTAGGTTACCTTACAATCATTTTAAAGTTTATTAAAAGGCATAATGTTGCAACGTTTTTACTCTAGTTTACTCATGATAACTTTACTGCTCACTTTTGTGGGTCAGGCAGTTGCGTCTGTAGCTATGGTATGCGAAATGCCACATATGCCAACTAAGACAGCAACGCATGCCCAAATGCCAATGACACAAAGTAGTGATGCAACAGCTGTCGTTAGCATGTCTGAAAATATGATGCAGATGGATTGTTGCGACGACGAAAGTACGCCACAAAATGACTGTAAATGCCCTATGAGTGGCTGCGCTGCTAACTCAATGCTTAATGTTGATACTTTATTTAGCGTTACTTTACTTGAATCTGAAAAAGTAAATGTACGTGTATTTACTACACAAATTAATATACCTCGTTCACTCTACCGCCCTCCTATGTCTGCTTAATAGCAGGATAGGTGTATGTAAAAATTGCGGTAACCCCGTTTATTGGTAACTCCTAAACACCTTTTTTGCTTCCTAATTTAAGATTTTCTTTTATTTTTAGATGGAGCAGGTGATGAACCACGCTGTAAGTATTAAAGTCGTATTATGTAGTGTTGTGTTATTTAGCACAGCCGTTAATGCGCAAAACAATCAAAATAACCTAAATACCGAAACACTAAAGCAAACTAGTAATGAGCAAACGCTTAGCTTAACGCAAGCGCTTAATTATGCGCTAACGCATGAGCCATGGCTAAAAGCGAGTGGCTACCAAGAAGATGCAGCAATAGCGCAAAGCATTGCCGCTGGCACCTTACCCGATCCTGTTTTAACGGTTGGCTTACTCAACTTACCTACTAACGGTTATGCGTTTGATCAAGAAGGGATGACGCAGCTTAAAGTTGATTTGAGCCAAAAGTTTAGCCGAGGGAATAGTTTAGCGCTTAGACAAAAAGCATTAGCACAGTCTGCTCAACAATACCCTTCGCAGCGCGCCGATCGCTTAGCACAAGTAAAAGCAATTGTGATTGAGTCGTGGTTAAACGCGTATCGTGCTCAGCGAAGTATTGCTTTAATTGAGCTAGATAAAGGGCTATTTACTCAACTTATTGACATTACCGAAGCAAGCTACGCAAGCACCTTAGGTAAAACACGTCAGCAAGATATTATTCGTGCGCAATTAGAACTCACCCGTCTTGAAGATAAGCTGGTTATGCTTGAGCAGCAATTTGAAAGTGCTAAAAACCGTTTAGCACAGTGGTTACCTATGAATATGCTTATGCAGCCTTTAAATACTGAGTTTACTAAAACCGCAGGGCTGGTTGATTTTGCGAGCCTTGAATTTGATGAGCTAATACAGTTACTTATGACGCATCCCGCAATTATTGCGATAGATAAAACCGTAACGGCAAAGCAAACCGAAGTTGCACTCGCTAAGCAAAGCTACAAACCTCAGATGGGCGTTAATGTGGGTTATGGTTACCGGGATGATACCCCGATGGGTGAGTCGCGAGCTGATTTACTCTCTGTAGGGTTTAGTATTGATTTGCCATTGTTTACTGATAACAGACAAGATCAACAGGTTAAATCGGCTATTGCGAGTGCAGAAGCTACTAAAACACAAAAGCTGGTGGCGCTTCAAAAACTCAAAGGCATGTACTTTAAGGAGTTTAGCCAACTCGCTCGTTTGCAAAAACGCGATGCGCTTTATCAAAATACGTTATTACCGCAAATGTCAGAGCAATCTCAGGCAACACTAAATGCTTATACACGCGACGACGGGGATTTTTCTGACGTGATGCGCGCGCGCATTAGTGAACTTAACGCCAAAATTGATGCACTGAATATTCAAGTAGATCAACATATTATTACCGCCCGCCTTAATTATTATGCAAGTAGCTTAGACCCCCAAGTAATGAGCGAGCAAACTGGAGAATTACACAATGAATACTAATTTAAAGTTACTTGTTGCCGCCTTAGTTGGCGCAGGCGCCTTTGGGTTAATAGGCGGCTTAGTAATGCAGTTTTTACCTAGCAACTCGGCAATGAATGAACAACAAAGCGCAGACAAACAGCCCTTATATTGGGTAGCCCCTATGGATAGTAATTACAGGCGTGACACGCCAGGGCTTTCGCCAATGGGAATGGATTTAGTACCTGTGTATGAAAACGCTAGCAACGCTCAGGATGGACCTGGTGCTGTAACTATTTCGCCTGCAGTAGTTAATAACTTTGGTGTAAGAACTGCCAAAGTAGAGCTTAAAACACTTCACAGCGATATAAATACTGTGGGTTATGTGCAATATAACCAAGACCAACTTATTCACATTCATCCGCGTGTAGAAGGCTGGATTGAAAGTTTATATGTTAAAGCACAAGGCGCAGAAGTTAAAGCCGGTGAGCCTTTATATACATTGTATTCACCACAATTGGTGAACGCACAGGAAGAGCTTTTATTGGCGGTTAATCGTAATAATACCGTGTTAATTCGGGCTGCAAAGGCGCGTTTAGAGTCGTTAAATGTGTCTGATGGATTTATCGAGCGCTTACAAAAAAATAAAAAGATAATGCAAAATATTACTTTTTACGCAAAGCAAAGTGGTGTGGTAGATGAGCTAACAGTACGAGAAGGCTTTTACGTTAAACCAGGCACATCAATGATGAGTATTGCCCAGCTTGATGAAATTTGGGTAGAGGCGGAAGTGTTCGAGCGCCAATCAGAACAAGTGAGTGTTGGGTTGCCCGTTACAATGACGCTTGATTACTTAAAAGGTCAAAAGTGGGAAGGTAAGGTTGATTACATTTACCCCGCGCTTGATGCTAAAAACCGGACTCTGCGTGTAAGGCTTAGGTTTGAAAATGCAGATCATCGGTTAAAACCAAATATGTTTGCACAAGTGAGCATTCACGCTAAAGCGAGTAAGGCGCAATTTACAGTCTCTAAAGAAGCGGTAATTCGCACGCAGCATCAAAACCGTGTAGTTATTGCATTAGGTGAGGGTCGTTTTAAATCGGTAGAAGTCGACGTTGGGCAAATTAATAGTAATGAAGCGGTGATTTTGTCAGGTGTAATGACAGGTGACACGGTAGTGACTTCAGCGCAATTTTTAATAGACTCTGAATCGAGTAAAAGCTCTGACTTTAAGCGAATGGAAATGCCTAGTTCTGGTATTAGCTCAGGTATGAGCTCGGATTCTGGTTCAGACTCTAATATGAACATGGATATGCAGCCACAAAGCGCCACGGTTAACGGCACTATTAATGCCATAGATACACAAAATCGCATTATAAATATTAGTCGAGAAGCCATTGAAAAATGGAATCGAGAACCCGCCACAATGGACTTTGTATTAGCGCCAGATATTGATATTACTCAGTTTGAAAATGCCCAGCATATTAATTTTACTTTTAGCATTATTAATGATGAATTTGTAATTACTAAAGCGCAAAACGCAGAGCTGATTGATCATTCTACTATGCAACCTATGCAACATAGTTCTCACTAGGAGCCATTATGATAACTGCCATTATTCGCTGGTCTGTTGGCAATCGCTTTTTTGTGTTGTTGCTTACATTAATTTTACTGGGTGGAGGATTGTTTGCACTAAAAAATACGCCCGTGGATGCCTTACCTGACTTATCTGATGTTCAGGTCATTATAAAAACTACTTACCCGGGGCAAGCGCCGCAAGTAGTGCAAGACCAAGTTACATTTCCGCTCACCACTGCAATGCTTTCTGTGCCGGGTGCGCAAACTGTAAGGGGTTTTTCGTTTTTTGGTGACTCGTACGTTTACGTTATTTTTGACGAAAAAACTGATTTGTATTGGGCGCGTAGCCGAGTACAAGAATACCTAAGCCAAGCAGCAAACCGATTGCCCGATAGCGCTACGCCAGAGCTTGGCCCTGATGCAACAGGCGTAGGTTGGATTTACTTATACGCACTAATTGATAAAACAAATAAACACGATATTAGTCAGCTACGAAGCTTACAAGATTGGTTTTTAAAGTTTGAGCTACAAACTGTGCCCGGTGTATCTGAAGTGGCTGCTGTTGGTGGCATGGTTAAGCAATACCAAGTCAATGTAGAGCCTGATAAATTACGTGCATATGGTATCCCGCTTAGCCTTATTCAAACGGCGATTCAACAAGGCAACCAAGAGATGGGCGCCTCGGTAGTTGAAATGGCTGAAGCTGAATACATGGTAACAAGCACAGGCTACATTAAAAGTGTTGCCGACCTAGAAGCTATTCCGCTTGGTGTAAACGCTAATGGTACTGCGCTGCAATTGCGTGATGTAGCCGATATTAGAGTCGGGCCGCAAATGCGCCGTGGTATTGCAGAGCTTAATGGCGAAGGCGAAGTAACCGGCGGCATTGTTATTATGCGCTATGGCGAAAATGCACAAAAAACTATTGAGCTGGTAAAAGCAAAATTAGAATCACTTAAAAAGGGATTACCAGAGGGCGTTGAAATAATCCCTGTGTACGATCGCTCCAACTTAATTAATAACGCGGTAGATAATCTAACAAGTAAGCTAATTGAAGAGCTGATTGTAGTTGCTTTGGTGTGTGTGGTGTTTTTGTTTCATGTGCGCTCATCATTGGTGGCGATTATTACGTTACCGCTTGGGATTTTAACGGCATTTATAATTATGTATTGGCAGGGGATTAACGCCAACATTATGTCTTTAGGAGGAATTGCAATAGCGATAGGTGCAATGACCGACGGCGCTATCGTCATGATTGAAAATATGCACAAACATATGGAAAAAACGCCCCTTACCAACGAAAACCGCTGGGAAGTTGTGGCTAAATCGGCGAGTGAAGTGGGTCCTGCATTATTTTTTAGTTTATTAATTATTACCGTCAGCTTTATGCCGGTATTTATTTTAGAAGCGCAAGAAGGACGTATGTTTGCGCCACTGGCTTACACTAAAACCTATGCTATGGCAGCGTCTGCTGGGCTTGCGATTACCTTGGTGCCGGTATTAATGGGTTACTTTATTAGAGGTAAAGTTATTTCGGAGCAAAAAAATCCAGTTAACCGATTACTCGTCGCAGCGTATCGCCCACTACTTAACTGGGTGCTTAAATTTCCAAAAATGACATTGGTACTCGCGGTGGTTGTTTCTGTTATTGGCTTTTACCCGGTAAACAAAATAGGCAGTGAATTTATTCCGCCACTTGATGAGGGCGACTTAATGTATATGCCCACAACGTATCCTGGTTTATCGGTAGGTAAAGCGCGCGAAATACTACAGCAAACCGACAAGCTAATTGCCACAGTACCCGAGGTTAAAACAGTATTTGGTAAAGTTGGGCGAGCAGAAACTGCAACAGATCCTGCGCCGCTTACAATGATAGAGACGTTTATTCAGTTAAAACCAAAAGATGAATGGCGCGATGGTATGACCCTTGAAAAACTTAAAAAAGAACTCGACGGTTTGGTTAAGTTTCCGGGGTTGACGAATGCGTGGGTAATGCCAATTAAAACACGTATTGATATGCTCGCAACCGGTATTAAAACTCCCGTGGGCATTAAAGTTGCGGGACCAAAGTTGAGTGAAATTCAAAAAATTGGTCAACAAATAGAAGTGCTTTTAAAAGATCTACAAGGCACTGCATCGGTTTACTCAGAGCGAGTAGCCGGTGGACGTTATATAAAAGTAGATATAAATCGTGAAAAAGCCGCGCGCTATAGCTTAAATATTAGCGACATACAGCAAGTTGTATCTACTGCAATTGGTGGTACAAACGTAACTCAAACCGTAGAAGGGCAAGAGCGCTACCCAGTTAATTTGCGTTACCCGCAAGCATACAGAGACTCGCCAGAAGAGCTAATGTTGTTACCCATTGTAACGCCTACAGGGCAGCGTATAGCACTTGGTGATGTAGCCAATGTATTTATTGAAGATGGACCGCCTGGTATAAAAAGCGAAAATGCACGTTTAAACGGTTGGAGTTTTATTGATATAGATGGCGTTGATATTGGTACTTACGTTGAGCACGCTCAGCAAGTGCTCGATAAGGACCTAATACTACCTGCTGGCTACTCAATTACGTGGGCTGGGCAGTATGAATACATGCAGCGCGCTAAAGACAAACTGACTTATGTATTACCACTTACATTAGCGATTATTATTGTGTTGCTTTATCTTAATTTTAGAAGCTTTGCTGAGGTCACTATTATTATGGCTACGTTGCCACTGGCAATGATTGGTGGCGTATGGCTAATGTATTTAGAGGGCTTTAACTTTTCAGTTGCAGTGGGTGTAGGTTTTATTGCCTTAGCTGGGGTAGCGGTAGAAATTGGGGTCATTATGTTGGTGTATTTAAACCAAGCCTATCAAGAAAAATGCATCGAAGCAGAGCAGGCAGATAAGCCACTTAGTTTAGTGCAATTACAGCAAGCTATTATTGAAGGTGCAGGGCTTCGAGTACGCCCGGTTATGATGACTGTCGCGACAATTATTATTGGCTTGCTACCTGTGCTGTATGGCACAGGCACCGGAAGCAAAGTAATGAGTCGAATAGCTGCACCTATGGTTGGCGGTATGGGCAGTGCAATTGTACTCACCTTACTTGTTATTCCTGCGGTTTACCTACTGTGGCGCAAACAAGGACTTAAATAATATAAAGCAACAAGACGATAGAGCAGTGCGGTTACTACCCACGCATTGCTCTATAAAAATTACCTATAATTTGTAAGTTGTTCTATTAAAGAGCTAGTTATTACTCATATTTAAATTAACCAACTGTTTTTAAATGGCTTTTTAATTGGCACGCTTTACGCAGTGTATTACCTATACAGTCAACTAAGTAAGGAATGCACATGCAAGTTAAAACAATTAAAGAGGTATACGATTGGACCGTTTTGTTTCATACGCAAATGGCGGCTAATTTTTATAGCGTAAAGGATTTACTCGATGAACATAATGCAATGCTGGTGGACTACTACCTAAATTACGAAAAAAAACTCGCCGAAGATTTAGTCGGGTTTAAAGCGATAACTGAAATAAATACGCTCGATACGTACAGTTATGAATACTTTGCTAAAAATCCTGAGCTAATTACTTTCGAAGACATTAGTAAAGACCAGCAATTTGATGAGAAAGTTATTCAAGCTTACTTATCAGAGCAACATCAAAAAGTGATTGAGTTATATGAATACTTACTTGAACGCGCTGAAACTCAAAGTGGGCAAGAAAAGCTTCAACAAATACTAGAGCTTGAAAAGCAAGGTATAAAGCAAATGATGCAAAGTACTAATCGTCATATGGATATGTAGCTTTATAAAAGAGCGGGATTACTGAGTTTATCTCGCTCTTATTAGCTTTAAGGTGATTATTTAAAATAGCTGATGCTTGCATCGGCTTATTTTATGTCTGCGTTAAATAATCTGCAGAGCATTTTGATGGACTAAAATGGTATGCGTGTCAGTTGTATGGCACGCATAAATGGAGGTTAAACTTCTTCTGTATCTACAATTAAATCACTTGTAATTGATTCCAATGCTTCAATAACTTCGTCTTTATCCATACCATTTGGCAAAGTAACGGTAGCAACAGCGCTAAAAATAGGCACTCCCCAATTAGGTGCACTTTGTTGTCTTGAATTTAAGTGAGTAATATTAGCGCCTTTATGACGTATTACACTTGCCAGTTCTTGAACAATCCCAGGACGGTCGTTACCTGTTATAACTAGATTAATTTGCTCTAGTGTTGATGGTTCAATCTCTGTGTTTCCGGTTTCAATACGAACGTCTAACTTAGGTAACTTATTTAAAGCACTTTGTAATGATTGAAAATGCTCCTCAGCAACTTCAAGTTGAATAATACCTGCAAAATGACCTAATAAATGGCTTAAGTTACTACTAAGCCAGTTGCCATGATTTTGTAATACGACTGATGAGATGCTCTCTACTAAACCAGGGCGATCTTTCCCTAAAATAGTTATAACCAACTGCTTCATAAATAATTCTCTTTTTAAGCCCAAAGAAAGTAAATGCATAGGCATTAAGTGTATTGTCTAATCTAAATTGTGTGTTGTTGTACTTTCTATAAATCGTTAATTTTAAAGCAATAAAAATGAATATGGTTGTGTTGACTATACGCGGTATTAATAGTCATTCTTATTTAGTAAGTACTCTTTTAGTATTGACCTCGATAAATGCTTTGTCCAATTATTTTATAATTTAGTTCACTTAAAAATCATCTATATGAGACTTATTTAGCGATTTTCTTCGCTAGTTTTATTTAAAACCGTTTTAACGTGCTTATTATTACTGCTGTAACATTACTGTCATCTTGATGAAATATAATTTATAGAACGTTAAGATTTAAGGGTGTTTTGATGACTTCAAATCCGAATAAACCGACTTTTAATACGGATCGAAGCCGTCTATTTAAAGATCGGTTTGCCAAATTTGGTATAACCGCAGGTGGGATAATGGTATTGGTAGCACTGCTATTAATATTCTTTTACCTTCTTTATGTAGTACAGCCAATTTTTGAATCAGCAAAAGTAGAAAAACGCGATAGCTTTCAGGTCGCTAATTCGCAGCAAATAGCAGGCCTAGGTGTAGAAGAGCAAACTGAAGTTGCTTATTTACTCAGTCAGCAAGGGCAGGTTGATTTTTACAGTGTGCAAGATGGCAGCTTTGGTAAAAAGCTTAAAACATTAAACGCCGAGCTACCAAGTGATGCAACAAGCTTTGCAACTAGCGCGCCTTTTCAAGGGCATTATGCGTTTGGTTTAAAAGATGGCACTGTAATGGTCGTAGCACCTAAATTTTTGGTCACCTTTCCTAATAACGAGCGTAAATTAACGCCTCGTTTAGACTTTCCTCTTGGGGAAATGGCTTTGGAAGTAGATGAACAAGGCTCAGCTATTAAACGCTTTGCATTTAGCCACTATGAAGACAGAACAGCCGTTGTCGCACTTACAGAAGACAAACGGGTGCTGTTTAGCAGTTTTGTTGCTGAAGAGAATATGTTTACTGGCGAAGTTGAGTGGGTTGTTGAGCGCACAGAGCTAGATGTTGAAGGGCGTGTAGATGAGCTATTAATGTCTCCAGATACAACCCGTACTTTTGTACGTTCTGCTAATCAAGTTTACGTATACGATACACGTGACCCAAGTGATGTAGAACAAATTCAGTTACTTTCAGCTAACGAAGAAAATGCCAATATTGTATCTGCACAATTACTAGCAGGTGCAAACTCATTAATGCTTGCCAATGATAACGGCGAAGTTTCGCAGTGGTTTGAAGTTAACACTGACACTGGCCGCGAATATCAAAAAATACGTTCATTTGAAACGACTAAGCAAAGTAAATTAAATGTATTTACAGAGTTCTATCGTCGTACTTTTTTTACGACCAGCAGTAACGGTGAGCTTGGGGTGTACTACACAACAAGCGAAGCAAAATTATGGCAAGGTAAAGTAAGTGAAGGCGCAATACAAAACTTTGCAATTTCACCGCGTTCAAATGCTGCATTAATTTTGGCGGATAACAAACTAACAGTATTAGAAATACATAACGAGCATCCAGAAGTCACTTGGTCAGCGCTTTGGCAAGAAGTGTGGTACGAAGGTTACCCAGAGCCAGGTTATATATGGCAGTCAACATCAGCCAGTGATGACTTTGAATCTAAGTTTTCATTAGTGCCAATTTCGTTTGGTACATTAAAAGCAGCCCTTTACGCGATGTTATTTGCAGTGCCTATTGCGCTTTCGGCGGCAATTTACACGGCATACTTTATGTCGAGTAAATTACGTAAGGTAGTTAAGCCCACTGTTGAAATAATGGAAGCATTACCAACCGTTATTTTAGGTTTTTTAGCCGGTCTTTGGTTAGCTCCATTGATAGAAGAGCACTTACCTGCAATTGTTGGGTTACTCATATTATTACCTTTAGGTATGTTAGCGACAGGTTTAGCTTGGACTAAATTACCAACCAAAATTCGTCATCGAATTCCTGAAGGATCTCATTCAATTATCCTTATTCCGGTCGTTTTACTTATTGGCTGGTTTTCGTTTGCGATGAGTGAATTTGTTGAGCTTTGGATGTTTGACGGCAATGTACGTCAGTACTTAACAAATGAGCTGGGTATGACATTCGATCAACGTAACTCGCTTGTTGTAGGTATTGCGATGGGGTTTGCAGTTATTCCAACTATATTCTCAATTGCAGAAGACGCCGTATTTAGTGTTCCAAAGCATTTATCAAATGGCTCATTAGCATTAGGTGCAACGCAGTGGCAAACACTAATACGTGTTGTATTACTTACAGCAAGCCCTGGTATTTTCTCTGCGGTAATGATGGGACTTGGCCGAGCCGTTGGCGAAACCATGATTGTACTTATGGCAACGGGTAATACACCTATTATGGATTGGAGCATCTTCCAAGGTATGCGTACGCTTGCAGCAAATATTGCAGTTGAAATGCCTGAATCAGAAGTAGGTAGTTCGCATTACAGAATATTGTTCTTAGCGGCCTTTGTACTATTCATATTCACATTCATTTTTAACACAGTCGCTGAGTTTGTTCGCCAGCAACTGCGTGAAAAATATAGCTCAATGTAAGCGGAGAGACATGACATGGTAAAGCAGTGGTTTAAGTCTGGTTCTCCTTGGATTTGGATGACCGGTGGTGCAGTGAGCATCAGTTTAATTTCAGTTCTAGGCTTATTAGCAATGATAGCCTGGAAAGGATTAAGTTTTTTCTGGCCTTCAGAAGTTGTGCAGTTTGAACTTGAAGGGTCAATTTCAAAACAAACCGTTATTGGCGAAGTTTATGACCGTGAATTAGTACCAAAAACGCGTTTAGCCGCGACAGGTATTGACGTTAGCGGATTTGAAAAAGAAGAAATAGAGCGCTTACTTATTAAAACAGGTAATCGTGAGTATGTAGATTTAGACTTTCGTTGGATATTAGAAACCGACATTAAAAATAAAACAACGCCTGCAACGCTTGCTGTATTTGAGCGTAGTAAAAACGGTAATTTTTATGGTTATGTTGAAAGTGTAATTAAAGATGGTAAACCAGTCGAAGGCGATAAAATTGAAGCTCTACATGAACTTGTAGAGCGTGCCGTGGATTTAAACGACGAAGCACTTGATTTACAAAATGGTGACATTGGGCATATTAACTATGAGCTTGAGCGTCTTCGTTTAAAAGAAAAGGGCTACTTACTAGATAACGCACTCACTGATGAACGTGTTGCTGAGCTTGCTCAAGAGCGTGCTGAATTACGTGCGCAGTATGGTGTACTTGAAAAAGATTTATTTGCACTACGTAAACAAGCTAAACGTGACCACGTAACTGTAAAAGATATGCGCGGTGAAGTAGTTACGATTCCAATGTATCAAGTACTTGATGTTTGGTTTCCAAATGATATGGGCTTTTTTGCAAAGCTAGGGCACTACTTTGTGCAGCTAGGTAAGTTTGTATCTGATGACCCACGTGAAGCAAATACAGAGGGCGGTGTTTTCCCTGCTATATTTGGTACTGTGTTTATGGTTATGCTGATGGCTGTAATAGTGACGCCGTTTGGTGTTGTTGCTGCAATTTACTTACACGAGTATGCCGCTAAAAATGCAGTCACTAAGATGATTCGTATTGCGGTGATTAACTTGGCCGGTGTGCCTTCAATTGTGTACGGTGTATTTGGCCTCGGCTTTTTTGTATACATGTTAGGTGGTAGCTTAGACCAATTATTTTACCCTGAAGCGGCACCAACGCCAGTATTTGGTACGCCTGGTGTAATGTGGTCGGCGTTAACGCTTGCTATATTAACTTTGCCAGTTGTTATTGTATCGACTGAGGAAGGCTTATCTCGTATTCCAAGTACCGTACGTGACGGTTCGCTAGCGCTTGGCGCAACAAAGGTTGAAACGTTATGGCGCATAATTATTCCAATGGCAAGCCCTGCAATTATGACTGGTTTAATACTGGCAGTTGCGCGTGCTGCAGGTGAAGTTGCACCATTAATGTTAGTAGGCGTTGTGAAAATGGCCCCTACATTACCACTTGATGGTAACTTCCCGTATTTTCACTTAGATAGAAAGTTCATGCACTTAGGCTTTCATATATACGATGTTGGCTTCCAAAGCCCTAATGTTGAAGCGGCACGTCCGCTGGTATACGCCACTGCCTTTTTATTGGTGTCGGTGATTATTACCCTAAACATAACGGCCATTGGTATACGTAACCATTTACGTGAAAAATTCAGATCGCTTGAACACTAATTAGTAAAGATTTTATAGGTAACAAAAATGATTACAGTCGCTCCACAAGTAAACCAAGCTAATATTGGTCAAAAGTTAGACCTAGAAAATTTAACGGATGATCAAAAAGCGCTAGAGATTAAAGACCTCGATCTTTACTACGGTGATAAGCAGGCGCTTAATAAAGTAAATATGAACATTCCTAAAGGCCAAGTAACTGCGTTTATCGGGCCGTCTGGGTGTGGTAAATCAACATTACTGCGTTGTATTAATCGCATGAATGATTTGGTTGATATTTGCCGTATTGAAGGTGAAATATTACTCCATGGTCAAAATATTTACGATAAGAGCGTAGATGTAGCAGCACTTCGTCGTAATGTAGGCATGGTGTTTCAGCGCCCTAATCCATTTCCTAAATCAATTTATGAAAATGTAGTTTATGGCCTGCGCTTACAAGGCATTAAAGAGAAACGTAAATTAGATGAAGTGGTAGAGCAATCACTTCGTGGTGCTGCTTTGTGGGATGAAGTAAAAGATAGATTGCACGATAGCGCGTTTGGCTTATCGGGTGGTCAGCAACAACGTTTAGTTATAGCTCGCTCAATTGCAATTGAGCCAGAGGTACTTTTACTTGATGAACCAACATCAGCACTCGACCCTATTTCTACTTTGGTAATCGAAGAGCTAATAAACGATTTAAAAAACAAATTTACCGTTGTTATTGTTACACACAACATGCAACAAGCAGCGCGTGTATCTGATCAAACAGCCTTTATGTATATGGGCGAATTGATTGAATACTCAGACACAAATACCTTATTTACTACACCAACGAAGAAAAAGACTGAAGATTACATTACCGGTCGTTACGGTTAATTAGCCCGTTATAGCGTGTTGTACAAGATTAAGAGAGAAGGTAACTATGGAACATAATATTAATAAGCATATTTCTGGGCGCTTTAACCAAGAACTAGAAAATGTACGTAACCATGTATTGAGTATGGGTGGCTTAGTTGAGCAGCAATTAAATAGCGCGCTTGATGCGGTGAGTCGTAACGATGCTGAGCTTGCTCAAAAGGTACGTCAGAACGATTACAAAGTAAATGCAATGGAAGTCAGCATCGATGAAGAATGTACGCGTATCATTGCTCGTCGTCAGCCTGCAGCAAGTGACTTACGTTTAGTGATTGCAATTGCAAAAACTATTGCAGATTTAGAACGTATTGGCGATGAAGCTGAGCGAATTGCTAAAGTTGCACTAGACTCATTTACTAAAGATCAGCAAGATTTATTAGTAAATATTGAAAATATGGGCCGTCAAGTTTTAAAAATGCTACACGACGTACTAGATGCATTTGCGCGTATGGATGTGCAACGCGCATTTCAAGTACATAAAGAAGATGCAAAAGTTGACCGCGAATATGAAGCTATCACACGTCAAATAATGACTTACATGATGGAAGATCCACGCTCAATCCCGAAAATCATGGACTTAGTTTGGTCTGTTCGCTCATTAGAGCGTATTGGTGATCGCTGTCAGAACATTGCTGAATACATTATTTATTTTGTTAATGGCAAAGATATTCGCCATACATCTCAAGAAGATATAGAAAAATCACTATGATTTTTCATCCATCACGTATTTCTATTAAAGCGGCTTAGTGCCGCTTTGTGTATTGCAAGCTTTAGTGAAGTAATAAAAAGCGTTCACAATCTTGGTTAATACTGTAAAATTCATGCTGCAAAGCATATCAATTTGATTAAAGGGTCAGTTATGCCTACAAACGCGTTTTTAGGAGTATTTGCAAAATCTCCTATCAAACCAATGGAAGAACACATCAAGAAGGTTCATCAAGCAAGTAAAGCTTTGATACCTTTTTTTAATCACGTATTTAAAGAAGAGTGGGTACAGGCAGAAGAGCTTCGCATCACTATTCGCAATTTAGAACGTGAAGCTGATGATATGAAAAGAGATATACGTTTACAGTTACCGCGTGGTTTATTCATGCCGGTAGAGCGTACAGATCTTCTCGAATTAGTAACTCAACAAGATAAAATTGCCAATAAAGCGAAAGACATAGCTGGGCGAGTAATTGGTCGTGAAATGACCATACCAAAAGTTATGCAAACTGACTTTTTAGCTTACTTAACTCGTTGTGTAGATGCGACTAAACAAGCATCAAAGGCAATTAACGAGTTAGAAGAATTGTTAGAAACGGGTTTTAAAGGTCGAGAAGTCACCTTAGTAGAAAAAATGTTAGTTGAATTGGATGCCATAGAACAAGACACGGACGAAATGCAGATAAAAGTACGCCGCCAGCTACGTGATGTAGAGGGTGAGTTAAATCCAATTGATGTGATGTTTTTATACAAAATCATTGAATGGGTTGGCGAGCTTGCAGATATTGCAGAGCGCGTAGGATCACGTCTTGAGCTGATGTTAGCTCGTTAATTTAAAATCAGTTCAAACACGAAAGATTAAGGTTTTACAATGGATATCATTGCATCTTACGGCACGGTATTAATTTTAATTGCCGCAGCAGTCGGCTTTTTTATGGCTTATGGTATTGGCGCGAATGACGTAGCTAACGCCATGGGTACATCTGTAGGTTCAAAAGCACTTACAATCAAACAAGCAATTTTTATTGCGATGATTTTTGAATTTGCAGGCGCTTACTTAGCGGGTGGTGAGGTTACATCAACAATTCGTAAAGGAATTATTGATGCGGCACCGTTTGCAGATATTCCGGAGCTTATGGTTCTGGGTATGATTTCGTCTTTATTTGCAGCGGGTGCTTGGTTATTAATGGCCTCGTTCTTAGGTTGGCCAGTATCAACGACTCACTCAATCATTGGTGCAATCATTGGTTTTGCGTTAGTTGCAGTAGGTACTGAGGCGATTCAATGGGATAAAGTAGGTGGTATTGTTGGTAGTTGGATTATAACGCCCGCCATATCAGGCTTTATTGCATACTTAATATTTATGAGTGCACAAAAACTTATTTTCAATACAGATGCACCACTAAAAAATGCTAAACGCTATGTACCACTTTATATGGGTTTAGCAGGTTTTATAATGGCCTTGGTTACAATTAAAAAAGGCTTAAAGCATGTTGGTGTTGATTTAGGTGCAGCCGAAGGGTATGCCCTTGCAATCGCAGTTGCAGTAGTTGTTGCTATTATTGGTAAAATTGCTATTTCTCGTTTAAATATCGATCCAAAAGCAGATAAACAAATGCAGTTCAACAATGTTGAAAAAGTGTTTGCTGTTCTAATGGTATTAACAGCATGTTGTATGGCCTTTGCACATGGTTCTAACGACGTCGCTAATGCAATTGGTCCATTAGCTGCTGTTGTAAATATAGTTGAAAACAATGGTGAAATTGCTAAGAAAGCCGCTATTGCTTGGTGGATTCTACCTTTAGGTGGTTTTGGTATTGTTGCGGGTCTTGCTATTTTAGGCAAAAAAGTAATCAAAACGATTGGTGAAGGTATTACGCATTTAACACCTAGCCGTGGTTTTGCTGCTGAACTAGCCGCTGCTTCTACCGTTGTTATTGCATCAGGTACTGGTATGCCAATCTCTACTACTCAAACCTTAGTAGGTGCGGTACTAGGTGTAGGTATGGCACGTGGAATTGGTGCACTTAACATGGGTGTTATCAGAAACATCGTAGTTTCTTGGGTAATTACATTGCCAGTTGGCGCTGCCCTTGCTATTGTTATTTTCTACGTACTAAGAACCGCATTTGGGGTTTAACAAAAAAGTACTCAAAGACTTTTAGCTTGAAAAGATCTCAATGCCCTAGGTGTTGGGGTCTTTTTATTTGTGGAAAGAAAAAATGACCAATCTTCCAAGTATCAAACAGCTACAGTATTTATTAGCTGTTCATCAACATCAGCACTTTGGCAGAGCTGCCAGTGCCTGTTTTATTGGACAATCTACTTTAAGCAGTGCTATTCAAAATCTTGAAGAAACTTTGGGTTGCCAGCTTATTGAACGCGAAAATCGCAGCCTTATGTTTACCAGTATTGGTGAAGAAGTTGTTGAGCGCTCTCGTAAAATAATTAACGATACAATTAGTTTAAAAGAGCTCACTAAAAGCTTTTTAACACCACTGAGTGGTAAATTAACAGTGGGTGTTATACCTACAATTGCTAGCTTTATAGCGGCTCCTCTGTATCACTTTTGTAAAGAAACCTTTTGTGATTTAGAGCTGGTTTTAATAGAAGATACAAGTGATAAGCTATTGGATAAACTTGAGCATGGGCATATTGATTTAGCGCTACTTGCACTGCCATACGAAACCGATAAATTTCATACACAAGTATTGGCAAAAGATCAGTTTAGTTTAGTGCACCATAAGGATTACAGCGCTGCAAAGGGCGTAGTCGACTTTAATCTATTACCAGAGGCTAGCGTATTCTTACTCGAGCGTGAGCACTGTATGACAGGCCATGCGCTTAGTGCATGTCATTTAAATCGTGCTAGTTGTATTAACCCATTCGAAGCAGCAAGCTTGCATACATTATTGAGTATGGTTGAGCATCAGCTCGGGGTGACTTTTTTACCACAAATGGCGATTAACGCCGGAATTTTAGATAATAAAAATATGGTGGCTACACCATCACAAAGTGATGCATATAGAGATATTGGCATATTGTGGCGTAAAACTACGGGGCGGATCCGCGACTTTAAGTTATTTAGTCAACAGCTTGAGGTATTTTTAAAGCGTCAATGTAGTTTAGATTTTTCTAAATTAGAATAGGAAATGAATGAAAGCAGCCTATAAAGGCTGCTTTTGATTTTGAAGATGGCTTTCAAAAGGTTCAAGTTCGGGTAAAAATAGTAAATAAATCCATACCACTAAGTTAAAGTAAGGCACGCAGCCTAATACAGTAAAAACCTTAACTGGGTAGCCTTTAATATTTGCGTAACGATAACACTGATACGCGATTGCAAAATGTATAATCAGTAATAACATAACTAGCTGTGTCATACCTTTCTCCTTAAAAGCCCAAATAGCTTTGAAACCTAATACAAATATCAGTACTACGTCGCCAAAAGGTAATGTCATGTTTTTAAAGTGAAATGCATTAAAAGATACGACATTTTTCATTTGATACTGAAAGTATAGGCAAGAAAAGTAATATTGGTAGTAACAAATTGTTTAATTTTGTTTATTTTAGGCTAGCTTGTTGTTGGTAAAACGTTTTATTTTTTGAAATTTTTTCAAGTTCATCTTTTACTTTTTCAACAGGTATTGGGCGTGCAATAAAGTAGCCTTGTCCATAATCAACACCTATCTCTTTTAGTGCAAAAAATATCTCTTCGTTTTCAACGTACTCAGCTACAGAAAGCTTACCGAGAGACCGACTAATATCATTTATTGCTTTTACTAACGCTAAGTCTATAGGGTCATTAAGCATGCCACTTACAAATGAGCCATCAATTTTTACATGCTGTGCCGGAAGCTGCTTTAAATAATTAAATGTACTAAAGCCAGTTCCAAAATCATCGATAGAAAAATGACAGCCTAAGCTATTAAGCTTCTCGATCATTTTACGAGTGGCTTTTAAGTTATTAATACTCGCAGATTCAGTTATTTCAAAAATTATCCGCGAAGCGGGCACGTTATACTTTTCAAGATTTGATTCAATTAATGGCAGTAAGCGTTCATCTAAAAATGATTGTGCTGACAAATTGATAGCAACTTGGTTTAACTCTGGGTGCTTAGACACACAAGCAACGGCATTACGTATAACGCATTGATCCATCAAAAATGTGTCGTTAAGCATCTCTAAAGAGGGAATAAATTGATTTGGGTATACAAGTTCACCTTTGAGTTTTAAGCGTAAGAGCGCTTCAAAATAAGCAACTTTACACTCTTTAAAATCCCAAATAGGTTGGTAATGCAGTTCAATATTATCTTGCTGCAGTGCTTGGCGAATTTCGTGACCCCATTCAAGCCCAGTTTGAAGTGTATTGTTTTGGGCGCCCTCTTTTGAATAGCAATGTACTAAGTTACGCCCTAAATTTTTGGCAATATACAAAGCAATATCGGCTTGTTTTAAACATTCATTAGGGTCATTGTTTTGTGTCGTAATTTGAGTTAAACCGATAGAGCAGCTAATTGTGTATATCTGATCTTCTGATTTAAAAGCATGTTTTTCTATTGCGCTGCACACACCTTCAGCAATAAGGTGTGCATCCAGTAAATTCATATTGGTAAGTATGACTGCAAACTCATCGCCGCCTATTCGGCACACCAAATGGTCTTCGCCAATATTTGCTTTAAATAATTGCGCCACTTCTTTTAATACTATGTCACCTTGGTGGTGACCTTTGCTGTCGTTTATTATTTTAAAGTGATCGAGGTCAATATAAATAACAGCATGCTCTATACCATCATACGTGTATTTATCTTGGCATATTTTATTAAGCTGTTGATCAAAGTAATAACGGTTATGTAAACCAGTTAATGGGTCATGGTGTGCTAAATGACGTAGTTGGATCTCTGCTTGTTTACGTTCGTGTATGTTGTCGATAGTGGCGGTTATGGTCGCGTTATTACGACTATTTTTGATTAGCTGTAATCTGCATTCGACCCAAATTAAATTGCCATTTTTATGGGTGAGCTTTACTTCTATTTGTTGCTGTTGCTCGCCACCATGTAAAATGTCATTAATAGTATAATTTAGTCTTCCTTTATCTTCGTTATTACAATAAACGCTTAATGGGGTTTGTAGTGATGATTTAACACCAAAACCGCTTAATGTCTCCCATGCAGGGTTAATAAAACGAATATGCCCTTGCTGATCAAGCTCTAAAACAACCGTATTCAAATGCAATAAAATACGCTGATGAGCCGAAAATAACTCTTTGTAACGCACTTCGCTCACGCTAAGCTGCTCTACTTTGTAAGCAAACTCAGCATAACTCACCATAAAATCTTCACGTCGTGCGGCGTGGTCACACACTTTATTTAAAAATGAAGGGTCGTATGGGGCTCTAATAAAATCGGTAACACCAGAGAGCAAAAGCTGCTCAGCGTAATCAGCATCATCACTTTCTATAATCGTAACAATAGCTTGTTTAGAATTGTGCTGTAGTATTTCTTCAACGAGTACACTCGAGCTCCCTGCACTTAATGTAGTGGCATCGAGTAGCACAATTGAAAACTGCTGTTGGTTGTAAGCGTTGAGTGCTGCTTTAGCTGAGGTAACGTGAGTAATAGCAAAGTTTAACTTTAACTGTTCACTAATTTTGTCGGCCGTATTTTGAAGTGGCTCTAATAATAATAAGTTTAGCCGGCTACTTTTTTCTAAGTGAGTAGATAAAACATTCGCAAGTACTTGAGGGAGCATATCTTTGTGCTCAAACGGTAGCACAGCATCTATCCCATAGCTTCGGGCTGTTGTTTCGGCAATCCGCTCACAGTAAATTGGCGGAATAAGTAAGATTGGTGTGTTTTTTGGTGTTTTTAATAATCCTGAGCGGATCATCCTAGAAAAGCGCCAGCCATCAATTTTACCAACATTAATGCCCGTTATTATAATATCAACAGGGTGTTGTTTCAAAAGCTTTAAAGCTTGTTGGCTGTCTTGGGCATCAATAAAGGTAAATACATTTAAGCTCTCTAAAGTGCCCTTAATCGCGCGACGTTCAGCACTACTTGCGTTTAATATTAGCAATTTAAGCTGGTTTGGCACGAGTTGAACACCCCTAATATAACTTATAATAATTTAGCCGAATAAGAATAGTGACATTTAACCATAAGAACAAGAGAATTTAATGGCAAACACGCAAACAGACATTATAAGTTTGGCTGATTTCTTGAGCTTAATATCCGATACATATACACTTGGCGCGATTTTAAATGATGTGGATTACTAATTATGCGCGTGGCTGACTTTAGCTTTGACTTACCTGATGAATTAATAGCTCGTTTTCCTAAAGCGGACAGAACCAGCAGCCGTCTACTCACTTTAGATGGCCCAAGCGGAACTTTAGAACATAAAGTGTTTAGCGATATACTTGATCTAGTAAACGAAGGCGATTTATTGGTCTTTAACAATACACGCGTTATTCCAGCACGTATGTTTGGTCAAAAAGCTTCAGGCGGAAAAGTTGAAGTACTTGTAGAGCGGGTATTAGATGAGCATCGCGTACTTGCGCATGTACGGGCAAGCAAGTCGCTTAAGTTCGGTAACGAAGTTATTTTAGAAGGCAAAGCCAAGGCAATAATGGTTGCACGCCACGATACTTTATTTGAGCTTGAGTTCGATCATAGCCAAAACGTGTTAGATATACTTAATGATATTGGCCATATGCCACTGCCTCCTTATATTGACCGACCTGATACCGATGCTGACCGTGAGCGTTATCAAACTGTTTATGGTGAAAAACCAGGTGCAGTTGCAGCACCAACTGCAGGTCTACATTTTGACGATAAGTTAATGACAGCACTCAAAGATAAAGGCGTAAATATGGCTTTTGTTACGCTACACGTTGGCGCTGGTACTTTTCAGCCGGTACGAGTTGATAGTGTTGATGAGCATGTAATGCACTCAGAATACATAGAAGTACCTGATGACGTAGTTGCAGCTGTTGCGCAAACTAAAGCAAATGGTGGGCGTGTAATTGCGATAGGCACAACTTCAGTTCGCTCATTAGAGTCGGCTGCTAAAGTTCACGGCGGCAAGTTAGACACGTATTTTGGTGATACCGATATATTTATTTTTCCGGGTTATCAATTTAATGTTGTTGATGCCATGGTCACAAATTTTCACCTACCAGAATCAACGCTTATAATGTTAGTCAGCGCATTTAGCGGCCAAGACAATATTATGGGCGCTTACAATACTGCAATAGAGCAGCAGTACCGCTTTTTTAGTTATGGCGACGCGATGTTTTTAACACGTAAGTAACAAAATATTGTTTAATACTCAGTCGAATATATTAAAACCCCCAGCTTAGTTGCTGGGGTTTTTGTTTGCGGCAATTGGCAAAACTGAATTTATCGCAGCTAATAGTATTAGTGAGGCAAAAAGGGTAGAATCAGGCGGTTAAATTATAGCTTGTTGGACTGTTTTTCCGACATTGAGGATGATATGAAATTTGAATTAGATTGTACTGACGGAAAAGCGCGCCGCGGCCGCTTAATTTTTGACCGTGGTGTAATAGAAACACCTGCTTTTATGCCTGTTGGTACTTACGGTACTGTAAAAGGTATGACGCCAGATGAAGTTAAAGCCACTGGTGCGCAAATATGTTTAGGTAATACCTTTCATTTAATGCTTCGCCCAGGTACTGAGATCATTAAACAACATGGTGATTTACACGACTTTATGAATTGGGACTTCCCAATTTTAACTGACTCAGGCGGTTTTCAAGTATTTAGCTTAGGCGCAATGCGCAAAATCACTGAAGAAGGCGTTTTATTTCAATCTCCAGTAAATGGTGATGAAATTATGATGTCGCCTGAAAAGTCGATGGAAGTACAGCGCGACTTAGGCTCAGACATCGTTATGATTTTTGACGAGTGTACGCCATACCCAGCAACTGAAAAAGAAGCTAAAGATTCTATGGAGTTATCTCTTCGTTGGGCTAAGCGCTCAAAAGAAGGGCATGGCGATAATCCATCTGCTTTATTTGGTATTATCCAAGGTGGTATGTACCCAGAATTACGTGCACAATCACAAGCTGGTCTTGAAGAAATTGGTTTTGACGGTTATGCATTAGGCGGCCTATCAGTAGGTGAGCCTAAAAACGAAATGATGAATATCCTTGATCATTGTGCGTTTAAAATGCCAGAAGACAAGCCTCGTTACCTTATGGGTGTAGGCAAGCCAGAAGACTTAGTTGAGTCGGTTCGCCGTGGTATTGATATGTTTGACTGTGTTATGCCAACACGTAATGCGCGTAACGGCCATTTATTTATTACCACGGGTGTAGTAAAAATACGTAACGCAGTGCATAAAACAGATACAGGGCCACTTGACCCTGAGTGTGATTGCCATACGTGTAAAAACTATTCACGAGCTTATTTGCATCACCTTGATAAATGTAACGAAATTTTAGGTGCGCGACTAAACACAATTCATAACTTACGTTACTATCAACGTGTTATGGAAGGTTTACGTAATGCAATTAGCGAAGGTAAATTAGAAGAATTTGTACAAGATTTTTATGCTCGCCGAGGCCAAGATGTGCCAGAGTTAGCAGATATAAAAAATTAAACTTTAAAATTAAAGAGGAAGTATCATGAGTTTATTTATTTCAAATGCACACGCAGCAGCTGGTCAACCTGCGGCAGGCGGTGGTTGGGAAATGCTAATAATGTTAGCTATTTTCGGTTTGGTTTTTTACTTTTTAATCTACCGCCCACAAGCTAAGCGCGTTAAAGAGCACAAAAGCTTAATGAGTATGATGGCTAAAGGTGATGAAGTACTTACCCAAGGCGGTTTAGTGGGTAAAATTGTGAAAATTTCTGAAGAGAAAGATTTCATCGTTATCTCTTTAAACGAGCAAGCAGAAGTTACAGTACAAAAATCTGCAGTATCTGCAGTATTGCCAAAAGGCACAATGAAGTCGCTATAAAAATAATAAGGACGACCCCGTGTTAAACAAGTTTCCAGTTTGGAAGTATTTACTTGTTTTAGCTGTGGTAGCCATTGGCCTTTTATATGCCTCTCCAAACTTGTATGGTCGCGATCCGGCCATACAAGTTTCAGGTGCTAAAGGCGCTGATGTAGATCTCAGTGTTGTAGACAAAGTAAACGCAATCCTTAAAACAAATAATGTAACCGCTAAATCGACAATACTTGAAGATGGACAAATTTTAGTTCGTTTAAAAAATGTTGAAGAGCAGCTTAAAGCGCATGACTTACTGCGTGATTCGCTGAGCGATGATTACATTTCTGCTATTAATATGGCACCTGCTCAACCAGCTTGGTTAAAAGCGGTTGGTGGTAACCCTATGAAGCTAGGTCTTGATTTAAGTGGTGGCGTACATTTCACCATGGAAATCGACATGGCAACAGCGGTTGATAACCAGCTTGAGCAAATGGAACAAGATTTTCGCAGTGACCTGCGCGAAGAAAAACTACGTTATCGTAGTGTTCGCCGTGTAGCAGGCTCCGATCGTATGCGTGTAGAAATGCGTACCGAAGAAGACAAAAATGCTGCAGAGAGTTTCTTAGAAACTCGCTACCCGCTAAATGTCTACATTGATGACAGCAGTAACGATAAAGCATTTTTTGCGACAATGAGTGAGCAAAAACTCAAAGAAATTCGTGACTACGCTATCAAGCAAAATGAAACGATTATTCGTAACCGTATCAACCAAATTGGTGTTGCAGAGCCTAACGTACAACGCCAAGGTGCTGAGCGTATTATTGTTCAACTACCAGGTATTCAAGATACTGCACGTGCTAAAGAAATTTTAGGCGCGACAGCAACACTTGAATTTCGTGAAGTAGACGAAAACGCAGATATTAGCGCTGCAGCCCAAGGTCGTATCCCAGCGGGTACTGAAATGATCATGAGCCGCGACGGTTACCCTGTTGTACTTAAAAAGCGTATTATTTTAGAGGGTAGCCATATTACGGGCGCGCAATCTGGCGCTGATGAATACCAACGTCCGCAAGTAAGTATTACGCTAGATAGCAAAGGTGGGGCAAAAATGAATGCCTTTACCAAGCGTGCTATTGGTAAGCGTATGGCAACGGTATTCATTGAGTACAAGCCATCAGGTAAAAAAGATGCAGACGGTAAAGCGCTTCCGCCTATTAAGGTTGAAGAAGTTATTAACGTAGCAACGATTCAAGCCCGTCTTGATCGCTCGTTCCGTATTACTGGCATTGATAACCCAGCAGAAGCACATAACTTAAGTTTACTACTTCGTGCTGGTGCACTTGTAGCGCCAATTCAAATTGTTGAAGAGCGCACAGTAGGTCCAAGCTTAGGACAAGAAAATATTGAAGCGGGTATGACTGCGGTTGCACTTGGCTTTGCGTTTGTACTTGTGTTTATGCTTGTGTACTACAAAGGTTTTGGTATGGTTGCAAACCTTGCGCTTGCGGCTAACTTAGTACTAATTGTAGGTGTTATGTCTTTAATTCCGGGCGCTACACTTACGCTACCAGGTATTGCCGGTATTGTATTAACGGTAGGTATGGCGGTTGATGCTAACGTACTTATTTTTGAACGTATTCGTGAAGAGCTGGCCGATGGCCGTAGCCCTCAACAAGCGATTCATTTTGGTTACGATAGCGCATTTAGCACTATATTTGATGCCAACATCACGACACTAATTGCTGCCATTATACTGTTTGCAGTGGGCACTGGTCCGATTGCGGGCTTTGCAGTGACACTTGCGATTGGTATTTTAACTTCAATGTTTACAGCCATCGTTGGTACCCGTGCGGTAATCAACTTATTTGTTGGTGGTAAACGCATTGATAAACTTTCGATTTAAGGAGCAGACATGCAAATTTTAAGTTTGGGTAGTAGAACCCTTCGTTTCATGTCTCTTCGAAAAGTGGCTATGGGTTTCTCGACGCTACTAATTTTAGCGTCGTTTGCATCAATTTTTATCAAAGGCCTAAACTTTGGTTTAGATTTTACCGGCGGTACTGCGGTAGAAGTGGGTTTTTCACAACCGGCTGACCTTAAAAAAGTACGTGATGCACTAGCTGATAATGGTTTTGCTGATGCATCAGTGCAGCTATTTGGTTCAAGCCAAGAAATTTTAGTTCGCTTAGCACCACGCGGTAGCGATGTAAAAGCTGAAGTAATTGGTAACCAAGTAATCGATGCACTTAAAAAAGCAGACGACAGCGTAGTAATGCGCCGTATTGAATTTGTAGGCCCAAGTGTAGGTGAAGACTTAAAAGAGCAGGGTGGCCTTGCCATGTTAACTGCGCTTATTTGTATCTTAATCTACGTTGCGTTTCGTTTTGAATGGCGCTTTGCAGTAGGTGCGGTAGGTGCACTACTACACGATGTTATCATTACTGTGGGTTTATTTTCGGTATTAGGTTTAGAGTTTGATTTAACTATATTAGCGGCAATTCTTGCGGTAATTGGTTATTCACTCAATGATACGATTGTTGTATCAGACCGTATACGTGAAAACTTCCGTAAGGTACGCATTGACGATACGATAGAAATTATTGATATTTCACTTACGCAAACACTTAACCGTACACTTGTAACATCAATCACGACTATTTTAGTATTGATTGCCTTGTTTGCATGGGGCGGACAAACCATTCATGGTTTTGCAACTGCATTACTGTTTGGTGTGTTTATTGGTACTTATTCTTCGATTTATGTTGCAAGCTCTGTTGCTATAGCAATGGGCGTAAGCAAAGAAGATTTAATACCTGAAGTGATAGAAAAAGAAGGCGCAGACCAAGACGCTATGCCGTAATGGTTTTGTAACTACTTTAAAAAACCGCTCATTGGGCGGTTTTTTATTGCCTGTAATATATTTGTGCTCACGATTGTTTTAGCTTTACTGTGCAAGTATGAATAAACAGTGCTAACTTTGTAGAGCACGCCATGAGTGTAACGTCGTACTATGTATTTAAAATAAGTATTAATAGCGCGGTTATTAATCATAATATCGTCATCTTATATTTAGGCGCTGGAAGCTGTTTAGCTTAAATAACGCGATAATTTAAACTATTAATAATAACTGTTAAAACTACCGATAATAACTAGGGTGATAATTATGTTGCCATTAAAGTATTTGATTAACGTAGTAAGTTTGTTTGTATGCAGCGCTTTAGCGAGTGAGGTAAATATCGTAAATGTAGCGCAGGAGCAGCGTGTGCAATATGCTCGTGACGACTACCTTAACGAGCTATTAGAAAAAGCATTGGTGAGCGCACAATACCCTGCAGAGATTAACCCCGTTTTAATTCATCCCCATCAACAACGTACTTTAATAGCACTAGATACAAAAAATTTAGATTTATACTGGAGTATGAGCAGCCCCGAAAGAGAGTCTTTAGCTATTGCGATTAAAATCCCATTATTTAAAGGCTACATAGGTAAAAGGGCGCTATTAACAAGTAAGAACAGCATTGCTAGATTTAAAGGTGTTACTAGCTTAGAGCAGTTAGGTAGGCTTTCTGCGGTACAAGGTCATGATTGGCCTGATACAAAAATAATGGCGTTTAATGGCCTGCATATAAGGCCGTTTGCAAATTATCAGGCTATGTTTGCCTTAACAAGTGCAGGGCGTATTGATTACTTCCCACGTTCATTTATCGAGGTTAATTCAGAGCTAGCGGCAAATAAACAAAGTAACCTAGTGATAGTACCTAATTTATATATGAGTTATCCAACAGGGTTTTATTATTTTGTATCAAATAGTAAGCCAGAGCTTGCAGTGGCAATTAAAAAAGGGCTTGAGATAATGCAAGAAAATGGCGAGTTTGATGCTTTATTTGATGAATATTTCGCAAAAGATTTAAACTCGTTACCTTACGAAAAAGGTAAAACAATAGAGATTAAGCTCGATAACCCTTATTTTTAGGCACAAAAAAAGGAGCCTAGGCTCCTTTTTAGTATGCTATTAATAGCATTTAATTAGCGAAGTAACGACTCAGTTAATACTGGACGAATTTCGCGGATAATTGCTTGAGTCAGTTTTGGTGAACCACAGATAATATTGCCGCTGTGGTTATAGTTATTACCACCGGCGAAATCTACAACCATACCGCCCGCTTCTTTAACCATTAGTTCGCCCGCAGCAGAGTTCCAAGGTTTTAAACCAATTTCAAAAAATCCATCAACACGGCCAGCTGCAACGTATGCCATATCTAAAGCAGAACAACCTGCACGGCGAATATCAGCAGTGTGTACAAATAATGCTTTAAACGCTTCAGTGTATGCATCCATGTGGTTCTTGTTTTTGAAAGGGAAACCAGTAGCAAGTACAGTGCCTGCAAGAACCGTAGTTTTGCTAACGCGTAGACGTTTACTGTTTAACTGAGTGCCTTGACCGCGAGATGCAGTGAAAAGCTCACCACGAATTGGATCATAAATAACAGCTTGGTCTAAACGACCTTTAACTTTAAGTGCGATAGAAACCGCGTAATGAGGGATACCTTTGATGAAGTTAGTTGTTCCATCGATAGGATCTACAATCCATTGGTAATCATCATCCTTGCCTTTATGCTCACCTAGTTCTTCACCAACAATTGAGTGAGTAGGGTAAGACTGTAAAATAGTGTCACGAATTACGGCTTCGGCTTCTTTATCAATGTTAGTTACTAAGTCGTTAGCGCCTTTTTGTTGCACTTCAACTTTTGATAAATCTTCACTTGCGCGAAGTAAAATTTTGCCTGCGTTGCGCGCAGCGCGAACCGCAATGTTTAACATTGGATGCATGGTATTACCTTTGGGTTGTAAAAGAACGTTTATATATTTCAGCCGGCGTATTTTAGCGACTTTTGCCATAAAGTAAACAATAAACCCCAAATACTTGTGTTTGTTTTTTATACAAGATTGAAAAGTTTATATATTTTTAAAAAATAATTATCTGCATTTAAATAAATTAAATTTAAATAACACTTTACCTAAAGTTAACTTGAGGTTTTATCGTACTCCTAACTTAACTGATAGGATAACATTATGTATTTAGAGCACGTAAACTTAGTCGCGAGTGATATAGATAGTATGCTTACATTTTATCGCGCTGTATTTCCACATTGGTCGATTAGAAGTGAGGGCAGAGGCGATTGGCATGGAAAACCAAGACGCTGGGTACACTTTGGGGATGACACGCATTATATTGCGATAAGCGATCATGGTGAGGCTGAAAACAGAAGCTTATCGGGCCATCAAGTTGGTTTTGCACACTTTGCTTATGTAACTAATAATTTAAGCGCAGTAGTAATGCGCTTAAATAAAGCGGGTTTTACTCTAAGTAAGCAAGGTAGTGAGAACCCTTTTAGAAAGAATGTTTATTTTGTTGACCCCGCAGGGTTTGAAGTAGAATTTGTAGAATATTTAAGTGATATCCCGAGTGAGCGAAATAACGATTTATAATAGGTTAACCACCGCAAAGTGCGGTGCTTAACGAGGCTTTATGAACGATTATTTCCAGCGCCAAGTTGTGTTTTTAGCTCATTAGCAAAGCTCATAAATTTTTCTTTAATTGTGCGCTTTATTTTTACTTCGACTGAGCCCATTACTGCCTTTCCTTCAATGTGAATAGTAGGACCTTGGCGTTTGTTAAGCGACACAGATTTATTTTCAAGGCTACTTAAAATACAAAACATTTTAGACACTACATTTACATGCTCTGGTACGTAAATCTCATCACTACCAAAAATACAGTTAACGTGAATAGTTACATTTTGATGCGCAAAAATGGCATCGGTAAAATCTAGCACCACCGATCCCATAAAGTTACTCAAATATATATTCTTTGGCACGACCCACTGACCGCTTCGCTCGTTAGAGCCTAAAATGCTGCGTAATGTAAAATCATCATCACTGTTTTGTTGTGCACTATAATGTGGTGTAAATTGCGATTGTTTTTCTGCTTTATATTGCTGATCAGTATTAAGTGTTAAATCTTCTACTAAGGCTAAAAGAGCTTCGTTATTAAGTGCATCCATCGCGTTATCTAAGCGTCTCTCAAATGCATCAACAGAAATCACCCCATGACTGTAATTATAAATTAATTGATCAATTACTTGTTCGCGTACTTGCTCTATTGGGCGGTCTTCGACTTTTACAGACATGGGGCATTCCTTATTATGTTTGCTATTAATACTGCTTCTGATGTTTATATGCAAAGCACGCACCAAATATAATAATCTTAATTATCAATGGTTTAATTTTTAATGATGTTTTATGTTTTGTTATATTAACGATAGATTAACCAAAAATGCAATTATCTAGTTATTTTCACTATTTGAGAAAGTTTTACCGAGTAGCCTGTAAATAGTTACACAGCTATAGATAGTGCCTTATCCCAGGATTACATCAAGTTATTGAAATATATATATAAATAAAGTTGGCCTAAAGCTCGCATTAGTTAAAGTGTCTTTAATCAAAAGGAGAAAGATTATGAAAACATTTAACAAATCTATTATCGCAGCTCTAGTTCTTGGTACTACGGCTATGGGTGCCCAAGCAAACAGCTGGGAAAACGAAAGTAAAGATGCTTGGATTGATGGTAAGGCAGAAACAGTTCTACTTATGAACACTAATCTAAACAACTTTGACATTAACACTGATGTAAAAAATGGCAAGGTAGTACTTACAGGTAAAGTTAATAGCGAGCTTGATAAAGAGCTAGCAGAAGAACTTGTACTTAGCCTAGATGGCGTATCTGATGTTGAAAACAGCCTTACCGTTGTTAAAAGCATGGACACAAAGGATAGAAGCAAAGACATGATGGACGATGATGATAACGACCTAACGGACGCTAAAATCACCACTGTAATCACAACTCGCTTCCTGTTTGATTCAGAAGTTGGTGGTACAGACATCGATGTTGATACCGACAACGGTATAGTAACTCTGAATGGCTCAGTAGAGTCTGAAGCTGAAAAACAACTAGCAGTTAAAATTGCTAAAAATGCTGAAGATGTTCGTGACGTAGTTGATAAACTATCTATTACTGCTGAATAACACATTATAGTTAAGGCCCACTAACACTGGGCTTTACGCCTTTTTAATGCTTAATTTAAATGGAGTTTAATCATGGATATTATTCGTATAATACTTTCAGTTTTATTGCCGCCATTAGGTGTATTTTTGCAAGTTGGCTTAGGTATGCATTTTTGGTTAAATATTTTATTAACACTGTTAGGTTATTTCCCAGGGTTAATACATGCGATCTACATTATTGCGAAAAAATAATGACAGATTATATATTGTGTAAGCCGACTACTGAGGTTTAGCTAAATAAAAACTTCAGTACTGATCGGCTCACAATATTAGTTTTTAAAGTAAATATTTATTATCAAAATCTAATTTTTAATTTACTCAAACTAAGTGATTTATTTCATGTAACTCACTCCCAACATTCCCTCAGCCACACCTATCGTTTACTTCAATTAAGCTTTCTAACTAACAGTAGTGTTCTGATTCTGTATTGATGCCATTTAGGAAATCTTTAACATTAGTTTATTTATATATCTACAATACGCGATTAATTACTCTATTATTAAGTGGCAATATTACCATCACTTCTAGTGTTATCATTAAACCGAGTTTTTACGCATATTGAGGTAGCTAATTGAATATTCGACTTATACTGTCAGGCGTTGTGTCATTCGTTTTTTATTTTAGTTGGGCCTACTGGGCAAACAGTTCGGCAGATATTGCTAAATCGGTCACGCTTCAAGCTGCATTAGTGCAAGGTTTGTATAGTGGATTTGTAACACTGTTTTTTACCTTTATTTTAGAAAAGGTCGTCAACAAGTATAAGTCTAGTTATGTAACGCTTGCGTTTGTAACTCCAATTATTTGTATGTTTCATTCTAAAACACCACAAAACGTAGCAATACGACAAAGCTTCAATAATGCAATTAACTCTAGCGCCTCGTATTTAGGTAACAAAAAAATAGCAGGTGTACTTTTTTCGCCTATTATTCCGATTACTGTTCAATCGAGCTTAGTGATTATAGTGAATGTAATTAATGAGACACCTAATTTGGCACTTACAGTAGCTCCAAGCATATTTTTTACAGCCTTGTATGCCTACACATATATGTTAGCTTTACTTAAAAAAATAGAGCGTTAAATATAAAAGACTACATGTTGAAGGAAGGTTTTTATAATTTAGTGCAGAGAATATAGTGGAAGATATCTTACGTTTTATGTTTATACCCGCCTAAAAGATTACTATTTAAGCAGTTAGCTTACTGATTATTAAAATAAAGGTTTTTGGTAGTGACAAGCACCTAAAAAGTTTTTATACTGCAGTCCGCTTTAGTCGCTCTGTGACTAAACGCTTCAAAAATTAACTGTCTTGCAGTTATATAAAAGTTGGCCCCTTAGCTCAGTTGGTTAGAGCACACGACTCATAATCGTTAGGTCCCCAGTTCGAGTCTGGGAGGGGCCACCACTTTTACAAACTTTCCAAAAATACCTACTCAAATTATTTAAAGCTACATAAATTTAATATCGTGTAATTTATTACTCTTTTTTTACCCCTAATAATAAATATAATTTAAATAAAGATAATCCATAGATTAAGCTAAGCTCTCTTAAATTTGAAATAGTGCGAATGCACTATTAAGTTCCAGCGTTAGATCGGACGCCATTCATGCTCTGTTTTGTAAATGACAATGAGCTGCATCTGATTTCAGGATACAAAAAAAGCCCCTGTTGGAGCTTTTTACTTATTAGCGATTACTTTTATTGCTCAAAACTACAAGAGTTAACTAGGGGCTGTTGATCTTTGTAGTACATATATCAATCAGCCCACATTGGTAGCCACATCATAGTAAATGCTAAAGCGAGCATTGAATGATAATTTCGTTCAAGCTTTTCATACCGCGTGGCTATC
>NZ_JACGWD010000020.1:0-55821 GCF_014077565.1 Pseudoalteromonas sp. 5Ae-yellow | reverse complement strand
CTTTCGATATTGAATTGACTGTGCCGAATAATTACCGAAATAACTATTCTGTTGGTCACTCAGTTTTCAATTGAGACTCTAATTTGTTTGCCTCGCTACCTAAGTAGGTTGGCTGTTAGAACTCAATTTGTACGAGTGCCCACACAGATGATTGCTTTATATTGTTAAAGAACGTTGCGATTAAAGTTAAACTTTATCTCGCTAGGGCTGCGCATATTACGCTTTCCTATTTTTTTGTCAACACTTAAATTTAAACTTTCTAAAAAGATTCAATCTAAGTTTTACTTAACACACTGAGTAGTTCGTGCCTCGCTATGCGTTGGCGTTTCCCGTCTCAGTGGGGTCGCATTATAGGGAGATTCGAGCGGGGGTCAATGTTTTATTTCAGCTTTTTGACAATTAAATGCATTTAGTATGAAAGCTATACAAATAAAGGGCTGCAGGATACTTTTAGTTTAAAAAACATCCACAACTTATGTATCAATTGATGATGTATTAGTAAGGTTTAAACTAAGCTGTATGTTAAACAAACAACACACAGCTTTATTTAAAATTAAAGATTTATTTAGATGCTATTTCCCATACGGCAATAGAGCCTGATATTTCATTTCCAACGATTAAGAGTGGGTTTCCAGTGGCACTTTGCTCTGCTGAAACGAATACCATTCCTTCAGGTGCTAAATCGCCTGTAATATTCGCTCCTTTAATTAAGCCTCTATTATAGAAGTAGTCTTCAAATTGCACATTGTATGGATTAGTAATGTCGTAAGCCATAATACCGCCCATACGTTCTAAACCAATAAAAGCAAATGTACGATCGTCAATTTTACCAATAGCCAGCGCTTCAGGCTCTGCGCCTTTATCATCTGAACGTGAGTCTCCATTGTTTTCATCTTCATTATTGTTAAATGATTCACCATGCACAGATGCTGTTATACGTGCTATATCGTCACCTGAATCAAAAACCACCAGCCCATTGCTATCCCAAATAGTAAAAGAACGTGCGCCATAGCCGTAAAGCGATTCGTATTGTCCGTCGTTATTGGTATCGCCTTTTATTGTTGTTACTTTTAAGCGACCAATATCATCATCGTCGTTATTTAAGTAATCAAAATTAGCAGCAAGAGTTAAGTCTTCAACGCGGCTTTCATCTATATAAGCTAAGCAGCCATCGTCTTCATCGTAATCAAGTCCGCCCTTTGCTATACAGTCTGCTTCATCCGTTGTATCAAAAAAGTATTCTCTTGCGTCACCTTCGTTGGCAGTGACTATAAAGTTAGCGCCTTTCCAACTAAAGCTTGAGATAGTATCGGGCTGGTACATACCATAGAGCCCTGGGTATGATTTAAAATTAACGCCGCCATCTTTATCTGAGGCATCAAGTTGTAAGCTTGACCACTCTTTAAAGCCTAAGCCCTTTAGCTCAAGACTGTTGTCTTGTAGGTTAACTATTGCAAGTGCATTGTTTTCTTGAATAGATACATAAGCATATTTGTTATCTTTAGAAATGCTAACGTACTCGGGCTCTAAATCCATAGCTACTGTGGTATTTATTAGATTACCGTTAATAGTACGACCATTTGGATTTGCAAAAACTACCCCTTGCGCTTCTAGTTCGGTTTGTTTGTTGTTATAGGCTTTAAAATCAATATTTATTGCTGTATCAGCTATTACATTATTTGTTATATCGATAATACTAATAGAACCTTCAGGATCTACGCTGTAGTCGCCACTTGGTTCACCTTCGTTAGCAACCACTGCCTTTGCGCCATCGTGGGTGAACGTCACCATGTCTGGTAAAAATCCGACTGTAACATTTTTAATAAAGACAGGTGATTCGCCGCTTATATCGTAAAAAGCAATTTGACCTTCATCACCCGTGCTTTCAGCAGCCATTGCAACCGCTAGTAAATTATTGTTTTCATCAATAGCAATGCTGTTTGCATCGCCTTGGGTGTGCTCGTTTAAAGGTAGCGTAATGACCGAGGTTAAGTTAGTGGCGCTTATAACCCCTTCGTTATCTTTAACAAGTGCGGCAGTATCAAAGGTGTCGGCGGGTAAAATATTAACAATAGCATCATCACCTGAACTGTTAATAGCGTAAATCCATTTTTTAGATGCTTGATATGCAACTATTTCAGCTGCACCTTCTGGGCTTTGTGCATTTAATACACCTCTACCCACAAGGTTAATATTTAATGCTGAATTGGCATTTATACCATTTAACCCATTAGTTCCACCTGCGCCTTGTTCTCCCTGTAATCCTTGAGAACCGTTTTGACCATCGTCACCATCAAGTGAGCAACCAGTAAGAACAGATATAAGTGACAGCGCGATAATTGATTTTTTAAACATGTGATTTTCCTTAGTATTGTATTTGCTAAATATCAACACACAGGCATGACAAGATTATGGCAATTTTAATACAGCCTCTTACTCTAAGTAATTAGCTTATACGCTAGCGGAGTAATTAAAATTAAAGCGGCCGTATAGCCAATCGTTTTTACAGTCGAGGAATACTCTCGTTTAATTGCAACCCCTAGCAAAAGTCTAAGTACATCAATACGTGTAATACTCCATGTTATGACACCGCAGAGAGACCAAGTTCCTGTAATAATGATAAATAGCTCAACAACAGCCCCTAAACTTAAAGGTTGCAGTAAAAAACACAAAATAATCAAAATGCTTTGATGCAATAAATAAAAGGGAAACACCCATGCATTGAGTTGCTTTAAATAGTAGGTATTAAAATTTAAAAATCGGTGAGCGAGCGCTAGTACAAAAAACACACCTACTATACGTTGAATATTGTAGCTACCGCTTAAAATAAAATGAGGGAGAGTAAACGCCTTTTGATAGCTTAATATTATAAGTACTAACAAAACCGAAAAACTCAAAGCCAGTAATACCAAATTTTTATTCAAGCAGTTCCAAAAATAAGTGTTTTTAGCAAGTATGTATCCGGCGAGTAGTAGCATAAAGCCATTAGTTTCTCTGATTGAATCGCCAGTTAAGTAATGGCTTGTAAATAGTATGGTAATAGTGAGCAAGATAATTAAAAGCCCAAATGACCCCCCCCCTTTAACAAATGTTTTTAAAGGCGTAATAAAAGGCAAGCGTGCAAAAAGAGTTAAAACAATAATGATCAACATAAACTGCCACAACGAGCGCAAATACCATAAGTGATTTACATCCACATTCGGCCATACTCCAGGCTGATAATTACTAAACAGCGTATTGTTAGTCTCTATAAAAGCTAAATAAAATTGCCAATAGCTAATATCAATAACACCTTGCTGTGACATTTCTGCAAACAGCTGTAAAGGCACTATTAGCCATAATCCCACCAGCAAGGGTAAGAGTAAAAAAACAGAGCGGTATAAGGTGAAATGTAACCAAGACTTAAAGCTGCGTACTTTATCAATCATAAAACGCAGTGCTACGCCCGATATAAACCAAATGAGCAACATGCGCCAAGGTGAAAACACCAACATTAAATATTCAACATACTGTGATGTATAATTACTTTTAAAATGAAATCCCCAGTTTTCGCTATACAACATGCCAATGTGATAAAAAATTAGCGACGCAAATGCGATTACCCTAAGCCAGTCAAGAGAATATTTACGCGAATTAATTAATGAAGGTTGTTGTACTTGAGTGCTCATGCTTTTACTACTTTATGTATGTTATGCGTTATTCATACCTAAAGCTCTCGCTAAAACTACCTATAAGTGCTTATATTACAAGCAATAGTGATAAAAGGTGGTATACAGGGATAAGCGTGCCACATCAGCAATAAGCATACATTTATGAACCTACAGCACTTTCAACGTTTTCAAAGCATTTACGCATCAGTATTACTGTGTGCTTACGTATTAATTAATAATACAGTAAATGCTACAACCCAAATAATGGAAGCCCAAAGAGAAGGTGCTTTAACTTTTTTAGTGTGGGAGCCATTTGTTTGGGAGTATTCAAGTGCCTTGAGTACTTTGCTTATATTCCCTATTTTAATTGGGTTTTTAAGATACTTACCTTTTAATTGGCAAAACATTACGGCCTCTTTAGGTATGTACTTTGGTGCCTCCATTATATTTAGCGTGTTACACGTTGGTATTATGGTAGGGGTTCGTAAATTCATATATTTGTTAAATGATATGTCTTACAACTTTGGAATTAGTTGGTTTGAGCTTATTTATGAATACCAGAAAGACGCTATAAGCTTTGTGTTTTTTATCGTACTTATCAAAGTATATCAATATGTGGTGCAGCAACTACTAGGTGAAGCCTCTTCAATTGAAGAAAGTGAGCTGCAAACAACATCGACCATAAATCGCTTATTAGTTAAAAAACTCGGAAAGGAATTCATTATAAAAATAGAGGATGTTGATTGGCTTGAATCGTCTGGTAATTATGTAAACCTACATATAGGCTCACGCATATATCCGTTAAGGGCAACGCTTACAGCATTGAGCAAACAACTTGAAGTACAGGGGTTTTGTAGAATTCACCGCAGCCATGGCGTAAAACTCGATAAAGTGGAGTCCATTACACCACTCCCCAGTGGCGACAGTGAAATAAAACTAACAACAGGTAAAGTACTTAATCTATCTAGACGCTATAAAGAGCAATTTAAACTGCAACTAAAATAAAAAGGCTACCTAAGTAGCCTCTATTGTTATTTTTTAACTGGGCGTTTCCAACCCGTTAAATTACGCTGTTTAGAGCGTGCTATTGCTAGTTGATCATCTTCAACAGTACTGGTGATCACTGAACCTGCACCAATTGTTGCAGTTGCGCCTATATTTACTGGGGCAACGAGTGATGAATTAGAACCAATAAAGGCATTATCGCCAATAATAGTTTTTGCTTTATTAACACCATCGTAGTTACAGGTAATAGTACCAGCGCCAATATTCACTTTTTCGCCAATTTCAGCATCACCTAAGTAACTTAAATGGTTAGCTTTAGAGCCTTTGCCTAAACGGGTTTTTTTCATCTCTACAAAGTTACCAATGTGCGAGTCTTCTTCCATTACAGCACCAGGGCGAAGGCGAGCATAAGGACCCAGCGTACATTTATCTGCAACTGTGGCATCTTCAATTAGGGTATTAGCTTTTATTACAACGTTATCGCCTATAGTACAGTTTTTAAGTACACAGTTAGGGCCAATTTGTACATTGTTACCAAGAGTGACTGTGCCTTCAAAAATAACGTTTACGTCGATAAGTACATCTTCACCGGCGGTAACTGTTCCACGCACATCAATACGCGCAGGGTCAGCAAGTGTTGCGCCATTTAACATTAGCTCTTCTGCTTGCCATGCTTGATAAGCGCGCTCTAAGCCTGCAAGTTGTACGCGGTTGTTTGCGCCTTCAACTTCCATTGCATGATCTGGCTGCGCTGAAGTAATCTCTACACCTTCACTGTGAGCCATAGCAACAATATCTGTAAGGTAGTATTCGCCTTGTGCATTGTTGTTAGATAGATTGCCTAACCATGTTTTTAAAAGCTTACCGTTAACCGCCATAATGCCGGTGTTTACTTCGCTAATAAGTAACTGCTCTGCACTTGCATCTTTTTGCTCAACAATACCAACAAGCTTGCCATTTTCACGCAGCATACGTCCGTAACCATTTGGGTTAACCAAATTAACTGTTAATACCGCTAAACCATTTTTAGGTGTTGCAGCTAATAAGCGCTCAAGCGTTGATTGCTTTGTAAGTGGTACATCGCCGTATAAAACAAGTACGGAGTCGTCGTCATTAATGTGTGGGTTAGCTTGAGCTACTGCGTGGCCAGTACCAAGTTGCTCTGCTTGGAGCACCCAATTTACATCGTTATCAGCAAGTTGTTTTTGTAATAGTTCGCCGCCGTGTCCGTAAACTAAGTTTGTGGTTGTTGCACCTAATGCCATCGCATTATCAATAACATGCTGCACCATTGGTTTACCTGCAACGTTGTGCAGAACTTTAGGTAGAGCAGAGCGCATACGAGTACCTTTACCCGCAGCAAGAATAACTGTTGTTAGAGCCATTAAAACAATTTCCTTTTTTCGTTGTTTTAGCTAAATAAGTTTTATGTTTGATCAGAAGATTACGTAAATCACTTCTTGTGCAAATACTCAGTAGGTTAGTTTATTAGTACTGAATCTTGACTGAAAAACACACTTAATTGAATGGCGTTATTGTAGCGAGGATTGGTTAAGGATATAAGTGTAAATGTGTAGATAACAATCTGATAAACCCATTATTTAGCATTTATAAAAAACGGCTATTAAATATCTAAATTATAGACACAAAAAAGCCCACTCAAAGTGGGCTTTTAAAAACCGGATAGGCTTACTTGTGACGTAATTGCTGAATTACGCGTAACTGAGCAACTGCTTCTGCCAGTCGCGTAGCCGCTTGCTGATAATCAAACTCAACAGCTGACGAATTCGCCATATGTTCTTCAGCTTCACGTTTAGCTTTTTGTACAGAATCTTCATCTAAATCTTCACCACGAACCGCAGTATCTGCAAGAATCGTGATGTGATTTGGTTGAACTTCTAATGTACCGCCAGCAACATATATCACATCTTCGTGACCAAATTGCTTAACTAAACGTACCATACCAGGTTTAAGGGCAGTTAGTAGTGGAGCATGGCCTAGGTTTACACCCAGCTCGCCTTCACTACCAGATACTTGAATCGATTCAACAAGACCAGAGAACAAACTCTGCTCAGCGCTTACTACGTCAAGATGTACAGTCATAGCTGTCATACTACCCTCCTAGTTACATGCCTTTGGCTTTTTCTTGAGCTTCTTCGATAGAGCCAACCATGTAGAACGCTTGCTCTGGAAGGTCATCAAACTCGCCGTTTAAAATGCCTTTAAAGCCAGCAATTGTATCTTTTAGTGATACGTATTTACCAGACGCGCCTGTAAACACCTCTGCCACGAAGAATGGCTGAGATAGAAAACGTTGGATTTTACGTGCACGAGATACAAGTTGCTTATCTTCGTCAGAAAGCTCGTCCATACCTAGGATTGCAATGATGTCTTTAAGTTCTTTATAACGCTGAAGAACTGTTTGAACGCCACGTGCAATACCATAGTGCTCTTCACCAATTACTTGTGGATCAAGCTGACGTGAAGATGAATCAAGTGGGTCTACCGCTGGGTAGATACCAAGCGATGCGATATCACGTGAAAGTACTACTGTTGCGTCTAAGTGAGCAAAGGTAGTTGCTGGAGATGGATCTGTTAAATCATCCGCAGGTACGTATACCGCTTGGATTGAAGTAATTGAACCCGTCTTAGTAGAAGCGATACGCTCTTGAAGCACACCCATTTCTTCAGCAAGTGTAGGCTGGTAACCTACCGCTGATGGCATACGACCAAGTAGTGCAGATACTTCTGTACCAGCAAGTGTATAACGGTAGATGTTATCTACGAAGAAAAGTACATCGCGACCTTCGTCACGGAACTTTTCAGCCATAGTAAGACCAGTTAACGCTACGCGTAAACGGTTACCTGGAGGCTCGTTCATCTGACCGTATACAAGCGATACTTTATCAAGTACGTTTGAATCGTTCATCTCATGGTAGAAATCGTTACCCTCACGTGTACGCTCACCAACACCTGCGAATACTGAGTAGCCGCTGTGCTCGATTGCGATGTTACGGATAAGTTCCATCATGTTTACGGTTTTACCAACACCGGCACCACCGAATAAACCAACTTTACCACCTTTAGCAAACGGACATACAAGGTCGATAACCTTGATACCTGTTTCTAAAAGTTCAACTGAACTTGATTGCTCTTCGTAAGAAGGCGCTGCACGGTGAATAGACATACGGTCTTCTTCGCCGATTGGACCCGCTTCATCGATTGGCTCACCAAGTACGTTCATGATACGACCAAGTGTTGCAGTACCAACTGGAACTTGAATCGATTCACCTGTATTCATAACTAAAGCACTACGACGTAAACCATCAGTAGTACCCATAGCGATAGTACGCACTACACCGCCACCTAGCTGCTGTTGAACTTCTAGAGTCAAACCAGCTAAATCGCCATCTGTTACTCTTAGTGCGTGGTATACCGCTGGCACGCTATCTTGTGGAAATTCAATATCCACAACGGCGCCGATAATTTGGACGACCTTACCTAAACTCATGTCTATTCCTCTCGTTAATCTTTACCCGAAGCATTAAACTGCTGCTGAGCCAGAACAAATCTCACTAATTTCTTGTGTGATTGCTGCTTGGCGAGCCTTGTTATAAACAAGCTGTAGCTCATCCATAAGGTCACCTGCGTTATCAGTTGCAGCTTTCATTGCAACCATACGAGCAGCTTGTTCAGAGGCAGCATTTTCTACTACACCTTGGTATGCTTGAGACTCAATAAAGCGTACTAACAAAGACTCTAAAATAGCCTCTGGGTTTGGCTCGTATAAGTAATCCCATGTGTGAGCAGATACTTCTTCTTCAGCTTTTGGCAAAGGGAGTAACTGATCTATAATTGGCTCTTGCTTCATGGTATTAACGAACTTGTTATATACCAAGAATAAACGGTCTATTTTGCCTTCAGAAAATGCATCAAGCATTATTTTTACAGGACCAATAACATCTTGTACTGAAGGTTTATCTCCTAGGCCCGCTTTTTTAGCGAGTAGTTGACCACCAAAACGTTGGAAGAAACCAGCTGCTTTACTACCTAAAGTAGCAAATTCAGCATCAACACCTTTTTCTTTCCACGCTTTAACATCAAGTGCAACTTGCTTAAACTCGTTTGAGTTTAGACCGCCACACAGACCACGGTCTGTAGAGATAACAATATAACCAACTCGTTTTACTTCACGATCTTTTAAGAACGGGTGAGTAAAATCAAGATTTGCTTGAGCAACACGACCAATTACTTCACGTAATTTGTCAGCGTATGGACGGCTTGAAGCAACGCGTTCTTGCGCCCTTTTCATTTTAGACGCAGCAACCATTTCCATTGCGCTAGTGATCTTTTGAGTATTTTTAATACTCCCGATCTTGCTTTTAATCTCTTTTCCGCTGGCCATGACTCTCTCTCCGAATCAAGGTGTGCTTTAGTTTCCTAAAGCGCACCATTAATAACTAAATTACCAAGTTTGCGTAGACTTGAACTTCGTTAGAAGTTCTTTAAGCTGCGCTTCGATCTCGGCATTTAAGTTACCAGTTTCATTGATTTGAGCCACAAGCTCTGCGTATGTGCTACTTGCATAAGAAAGTAAAGCAGCTTCAAAGTCACCGATTTTCGAGATTTCGATGTCTTGAAGGAAGCCTTTTTCAGCAGCAAATAGCGACAAAGACATTTCAGCAACAGACATTGGCGCGTACTGTTTCTGCTTCATTAGCTCTGTTACACGCTCACCATGCTCAAGTTGAGCACGAGTTGCATCATCAAGGTCAGACGCGAACTGCGAGAACGCAGCTAATTCACGGTACTGAGCTAGGGCTAGACGGATACCGCCACCTAGTTTCTTAACGATTTTAGTTTGTGCAGCACCACCAACACGCGATACCGAAATACCAGCATTTACTGCCGGGCGGATACCTGAGTTGAATAAGTCAGTTTCTAAGAAGATCTGACCATCGGTGATAGAGATAACGTTAGTCGGTACGAACGCAGAAACGTCGCCGCCTTGAGTTTCAATGATTGGCAATGCCGTCAATGAACCAGTTTTACCTTTCACTTCACCATTAGTGAACTTTTCAACGTAATCTGCGTTTACACGCGATGCACGCTCTAAAAGACGAGAGTGAAGGTAGAATACGTCACCTGGGTATGCTTCACGGCCTGGTGGACGCTTAAGTAGTAATGAAATTTGACGGTAAGCAACTGCTTGCTTAGACAAATCATCATATACGATTAATGCGTTTTCACCACGGTCACGGAAGTACTCACCCATAGTACAGCCCGCGAACGGTGCTAAGTACTGAAGTGCCGCAGATTCAGAAGCAGATGCAACAACTACGATAGTATTTGCTAGTGCACCATGCTCTTCTAATTTACGAACTACGTTTGCAATAGTAGATGCTTTTTGACCAATCGCAACGTACACACACTTAACGCCTGTGTCTTTTTGATTGATGATTGCATCGATTGCTAGTGCAGTTTTACCTGTTTGGCGGTCACCAATGATAAGCTCACGTTGACCACGACCAACTGGAATCATCGCATCAATAGATTTATAACCAGTTTGAACTGGCTCATCTACAGATTTACGCTCGATTACACCTGGTGCGATTTTTTCTACAGGTTCAAACCCGTCGTTATCTAGAGCGCCTTTACCATCGATTGGAGCACCTAGTGTGTTTACAACACGACCAAGTAGACCAGGACCAACAGGAACTTCTAAAATACGACCAGTAGTATATACTTTTACGCCTTCAGTAAGGTCAGCGTACGGACCCATTACTACTGCACCAATTGAGTCGCGCTCAAGGTTTAGTGCGATAGCATAACGGCTGCCAGGAAGCTCAATCATTTCACCTTGCATACAGTCAGCAAGACCGTGGATGCGGATGATACCGTCAGTAACAGATACGATAGTACCTTCGTTACGAGCTTCACTTACAACTTCGAACTTCTCAATACGTTGTTTGATCAGATCTGAAATTTCAGTGGAATTAAGTTGCATGCTCTTTTTCCCAATTACGATTGTAGTGTTGTAGCTAAGCGGTTTAATTTACCGCGAATAGTACCGTCGATTACAGTGTCACCAGACCTAATAATAAGTCCACCAACCACTGACGCGTCTTCACTACAATTCAGCTTAACTTTGCGTGCGAAACGTTTTTCAAGTGCCGCTACCAATGACTCTTGTTGCGCAGCAACAAGAGGAGTTGCAGAAATCACATCTACTTCGATTTCTTTATCGTATTCTGCTTTAAATTCAGCAAATAACTGTGCAACTTCAGGTAGAGCTGTCAAACGTCCATTTTCAGCCATCACCTTAACTAGGTTCTGACCTTGTTCGTTGAGCTGCTCAGCACAAAGTTGAATAAATAATTCAGCTTGTGCAGTAGCTGTAGGCATACTCGCTAAAACAGACGATGCTTGCTCATTGCTGGCTACATGGCCTGCAAAGAACAACATATCATTCCAGCTTTCTAGAGTGCCTTTCTCAACGGCAAGTTCAAAAGCCGCTTTAGCGTATGGGCGAGCGATAGTAGTCAAATTAGACATGCTCATACCCTCCTAATTACAGCTCAGCGACAAGTTTTTCAACGATGTCACTATGTGCGGCTTGATTAATTTCACGCTCTAAAATACGTTCTGCGCCAATCACTGCCAGAGTTGCTACTTGCTTACGTAGTTCTTCTGTTATGCGATTACGTTCAGACTCAACTTCAGAGTGCCCTTGAGCAATGATACTTTCACGCTCTTGTTGACCACGAAGTGTTTCTTCGTCAACAATTAGCACTGCACGCTTTTTAGCTTGATCAATGATATCAGCCGCTTGAGCTTTTGCATCTTTAAGCTGTTCAGCAGCTTTCTTTTGCGCAAGTTCTAAGTCTTTTTCGGCTCTATCAGAGGCAGCTAAACCATCTTCGATTTTTTTCTGGCGAGCTTCAATTGCACCGTTTAGTGGTGGCCATACGTATTTCATACAAAATAATACGAACACCGTAAACGCAATCAATTCACCGATAAGAGTGGCGTTTAAATTCACAACCGCTCCTCCTTAAATAGTAAGCTGTTCAAAGAATAAAATTAAAGTACGAACAACAATACCATAGCGATACCAACACCAATCATTGCTACAGCATCGATTAGACCAGCAAGGATAAACATTTTAACTTGTAGCGAAGGTGCAAGCTCAGGTTGACGCGCACATGCTTCAAGGAATTTACCGCCCATGTTACCAAAACCGATTGCTGTGCCGATTGCACCAAAACCGATTAGTAAAGCTACTGCGATGTATTTTAAGCCTGTTAATAATTCTAAAGCTTCCATTTATTTCTCCAAAGTTTCAATTGTAAAGTTAAAAGTAAAAGTAAAATTGTAAATCTAAAAATTAGTGATTATCTGAACTTGCCATGCTTAGGTATACAATCGTAAGCATCATGAATAAGAATGCTTGTAATGTAATAACTAAGATATGGAATACTGCCCATACAAAGTGCAGTGGTAACTGCATAAAACCAATCGCGCCAATCAAGATGAAAATCAACTCACCAGCATATAAGTTACCAAACAAACGTAGTGCTAATGAAAACGGTTTAGAAACGAGTGCAATCAGTTCAAGTAATAAGTTAAATGGTATCAAAATAATTTGAACAAACATGTTATTTGAGCTGAACGGATGAAGCGTTAACTCTTTAATAAACCCGCCAATACCTTTTATTTTGATTGAAAAGCCAACCATTAGTATAAATACACCCAGCGCTAACGCTGAAGTCATATTAATGTCAGTCGTTGGTACAATTTTCATGTACACATCGTGTGAATCCATACCAAATGCAGTCTCACCAACGAAACCTGCAAATGCTGGAAGGAAATCAACTGGTATTAAATCCATTAAGTTCATTAAGAACACCCAAACGAAAATCGTTAAGGCTAATGGTGCAATAAGCTTGCTTTTACCATGGAAAGTATCACGTACGTTGTCACCAACAAATTCTACGATTATTTCAATAAAACACTGAAATTTTCCAGGTACACCTAGTGTTGATTTTTTAGCGGCACTACGAAAGATCCATAAAAATATAAGACCTAAACCGATAGACCATGCAAGGGTATCTATATGCCATGTCCAGAATCCACTGTCCGTACATGCTTTATTGAAGGCGAGACCTGTATCGGTCGAACACATCTTAGCATTGGTCAAATGGTGCTGGATATGGCCAGATAGAGTAACTTCTTCTGCTGCCATGTTATATCCCAAAAGTTAATGTTTAAAAAAAACGGGTGCGAACAATCCAGTAAAGAGCGCCAGTATATAAGTACTAAAAAAGGGTAATAAAATTACCGGAAAATGCTTCAGTACTAGCGCAAACAATACAATTGTTAGCATAAACTTTAATCCGTTGCCGCGTTTCAACGAGGCATACGCTTGATTTGCTCGACTTGCACCCATATATCTGAATGCATAAAGTGCAAATACAAAGTGCGGAAGTACTGCTACAGCTCCACCAGCGAGTGATGAAAGCGAGGCATTGACTCCCGAACTAAAAAAAATAATTACAGCAGCAACTAATGCTACAACACCCTGAAGGCAAATTAACTTTAATACGGCAAGTCGATATGGACTCGCTAACTTATCAGTCACGTTTAGTTAACCTTTATTGCGTTCTAATTGTTAGGGTGTGAAAACTGGCGAAATTATACTTAATCCTGCCAGTTTTGCAACTTGAGTAGACGCTTTGTAACACGAAATAGCTACAAATGTCCCTTTTTAGACATGTCGAAAACTAATGGTGGGTATTGTCTTGATTAATGCGATTTAAAATGCCGTCAAGTTCGTCCAAATTAGTATAAGAAATAACAAGCTTACCTTTGCCTTTTTTGTTGTAATTTATTTCTACTTTGGCACCTAGGTTTTCAGCGAGTTGTTGCTCTAACTGTTTAACATCTGGATCTTTTTCAGCTATTTCTTTAGCTGGCACGGGTTCTAAAATTGAACGAACTAACTTCTCGGTTTCACGAACGGTTAGTGCTTTAGCAACAGCTAAACGAGCAGCATCTGATTGTGCTTCTCCCTCAAGGGCTAATAAACAACGAGCGTGCCCCATTTCAATATCGCCATGTTCTAACAGAATTTTTACATCACTGTTTAAATTATTTAAACGAAGTAAGTTAGTTACTGTAGTGCGTGATTTACCCACCGCATCTGCTACTTGTTGATGTGTTAGTTCAAATTCACTAAGTAAGCGATTTAACGCAACCGCTTCTTCCATGGCATTTAAGTCTTCACGTTGAATATTTTCTATTAGCGCAATAGCAACTGCAGCTTCATCTGGTACGTCTTTAATAATACAAGGTACTGTTTCAAGCTTAGCTATTTGCGCTGCACGCCAACGACGCTCACCGGCGATAATTTCAAAACTATTTTGTGCAATAGGGCGCACGACTATAGGTTGAATAATACCTTGTGAGCGAATAGAACTAGCAAGCTCTTCTAGTGCCTCTTCGGACATGTCTTTACGAGGTTGATATTTACCAGAGTGTAAAAACTCGATTGGGAGTTTTTGTAATTCACTGTTATTTGGCCCAGCCGCATTTTTTACAGCTTCAGTCACGTTTGATGTGTCTTGTTCCTTGCTTGCGCTCGGTGTAGGCTTTGACGAACTTAAAAGTGCATCGAGTCCTCGGCCTAAACCTCGTTTTTTAGCAGACATGTTATTTTTTTACCTCAAAGTTAGGCGACAACGGACGCTGTTTTTTCTTTTCTACGTAACATTTCACCAGCGAGTGCTAAATATGCTTTAGCGCCACTTGATGCCCGGTCATAATACATAGCAGGTGTACCAAAACTAGGTGCCTCTGCTAAACGAACATTACGCGGGATCACCGTACGGTATACTTTGTCGCCAAAATGTTGTTTTAATTGTTCTGATACGTCATTCGCTAAACGGTTACGCGGATCGTACATAGTACGAAGTATGCCTTCAATTTGTAAGCTAGGGTTTACTAACTTAGCAAGCTGCGTAATCGTATCCATTAATGCGGTTAACCCTTCAAGTGCATAATACTCACACTGCATTGGCACTAAAATAGAATCAGCTGCGGCCATTGCGTTAACAGTTAACATATTTAAAGAGGGTGGACAGTCGATAAAAATAAATTCGTACTGATCCTGAATTTTTTCAAGTGCGTTACGTAAGCGCACTTCACGGGCAAATAATTCCATAAGTTTAACTTCTGCAGCGGTTACATCACCATTTGCAGCAATCATATGGTATTCGCCAGACGTTTCTTTGATAATAACGTCTTCTATAGGTTTATCTTCAATGAGTAAGTCGTAAATAGTTGGTACGTCGCCGTACTTATCTACGCCACTTCCCATAGTCGCATTGCCTTGCGGATCGAGATCAATTAACAGCACTTTACGTTTCGTTGCAGCCATAGACGCAGCGAGGTTTACAGCGGTTGTAGTTTTACCCACTCCACCTTTTTGATTTGCTAATGCGATGACTTTTGCCACAGTGTCTCTGATCCCTAGTCTTTAGAAAGAATAATTAAATGTCGTTGTGCATCTAACTTAGGTACTTCTAATGCAATTTTTTGCTCAAACTTAACGCCAGTAGGTAATGACTCTAGCTCTTCACTAGGGAACACACCTTTAAGCGCTATAAATTTACCCGAATGACCAATTAAGTGCGAACACCAGTCAACCATATCTTGTAATGAAGCAAATGCACGACTGAGTACGCCATCTAATTTAACACTTGGCTGATATTCTTCAACTCTTGACTGAACAGGTGTTACGTTATCAAGGCCAAGCTCATGTTTAACATGCATTAAAAAGCGAACGCGTTTACCTAGACTATCTAGTAACACAAATTGTGTGTTAGGTAATGCAATCGCTAATACAATGCCCGGAAGGCCAGGCCCTGTGCCAACATCAATATAATGATGACCGGGTAAGTGAGGTGCAACAACTAAACTATCCATAATATGCTTAATCATCATTTCTTCAGGTAAGCGTACCGAAGTTAAATTATAAGCTTTATTCCACTTATCTAATAACTCGACGTAACGAACTAGCTGTTGCTGTTGTTTTTCCGTTAGCGCAATATCAGTTTGCGCTAACAATGTAGTTAATTGTTGCTGTAACACTATGTACCCTTATCGTTACGCAGATTTGCGTAATAAGCCTTGCTTCTTCAGATACACTAATAATAGCGAAATCGCCGCTGGGGTGATACCAGAAATACGCGATGCTTGGCCAATAGTGTCTGGACGTGACTCAATAAGCTTAGCAACAACCTCATTTGATAAACCTGATACAGTTTTGTAATCAAACTCTTTTGGTAAAATTGTTTGCTCATGACGAAGCTGCTTATTGATCTCATCTTGTTGACGCGCAATATAGCCTGCGTACTTAGTATGGATCTCAACTTGTTCAAGTGCTGCTACGTTTGTAAATTCAGATCCTAAACCGTCAATAGCCATAAGATCGTTATAACGAATCTCTGGACGACGAAGTAATTCTTCTAAACTTGCTTCACGAGTTAATGGTGTTTTTAGTAATGCATTTACTTGATCAACAACGACGTGATCTTTATGAATCCACGTATCTTTAATGCGTTGTTTTTCTTTCTCAATTACTTCCATTTTTTCGTTAAATGCCTGCCAACGTTCGTCATTAACTAAACCTAGCTCACGGCCTTTTTCAGTTAAGCGAATATCTGCATTATCTTCACGAAGTAGTAAACGGTATTCGGCACGGCTAGTAAACATGCGGTACGGTTCTTTCGTACCCAGTGTTGCTAAGTCGTCGATTAATACACCCACGTAAGCTTCATCGCGACGTGGCGTCCAAGAATCTTTACCTTGCACTTTTAACGCAGCATTCATACCTGCAATTAAGCCTTGTGCACCCGCTTCTTCATAACCGGTAGTGCCGTTAATTTGACCCGCGAAAAATAAGCCTTCGATAAATTTTGTTTCTAAAGACTGTTTTAAATCACGTGGATCAAAGTAGTCATATTCTATTGCATAGCCTGGTCGACAAATATGTGCATTTTCAAAACCAGAAATAGATTGCACAATCTCAAGTTGTACATCAAACGGTAAACTAGTAGAAATACCATTTGGATATAATTCGTATGATGTTAAGCCTTCAGGTTCAACAAATATTTGGTGCTTATCTTTATCCGCAAAACGTACAATTTTATCTTCAATTGATGGGCAGTAGCGTGGACCAATACCTTCAATAACACCTGAGTACATAGGTGAGCGATGTAGGTTTTTACGAATAACATCATGTGTTTTTTCGTTGGTGTAAGTGATGTAACACGGTATTTGTTGTGGGTGATCTGATTGTTTACCCATAAATGAAAATACAGGTGTTGGCATATCACCAGGCTGTGCTTCCATTTTTGTAAAATCAACAGTACGTGCATCAATACGTGGCGGAGTACCTGTTTTTAAGCGATCCACTCTAAAAGGGTGTTCGCGTAAACGTTCAGCCAATGCAATTGATGGTGGATCACCAGCACGACCGCCTTTGTAATTTTCTAAACCAATGTGTATTTGGCCACCTAAAAAAGTACCCACGGTTAAAACAACACTTGGAGCACTAAAACGTAAACCCATTTGAGTTACTACGCCAGTAACACGATCGTTTTCAACAATAAGATCATCACATGATTGTTGAAAAATCTTAAGGTTATCTTGATTTTGTAATGTTGTTTGAATAGCTGCTTTGTACAAAGCGCGATCTGCTTGTGCTCGAGTTGCACGAACAGCAGGTCCTTTTGAAGAGTTTAGTGTGCGAAATTGGATCCCGCCTTTGTCAATGGCCTGTGCCATTGCACCGCCAAGCGCGTCGATCTCTTTTACCAAATGACCTTTGCCAATGCCACCAATTGCTGGGTTGCAAGACATTTGACCAAGGGTATCCATATTGTGAGTCAGTAGCAGGGTATTCATCCCCATGCGGGCAGCTGCTAATGCGGCTTCAGTGCCAGCATGTCCACCACCTACTACGATAACGTCAAAATTTTCGTGAAAAATCATTAATGGGATCCTACTTAAATCAAACCGGTAAACTTCAAAAGGGAGCGTATTCTACCTAGAAATTGGCAGAAGATAAATGATTAAACAAAGGGCAAGATCTAAGTATGTGATCTCTAATAATATAAAGGATCTTTTAAAGAGATCTTTTATTACTATTACTACTACTGATCGACTTTTCTGTTGATAAGGTTTAGATCTTCATTTAAAACATGAAATTAGATCAGATCTAAAGGTGTTAATATGATCGGATCATCCAGCAAATAAGCTCTGATCAAAAAGGCACTTTATGCACAGGGTTGAATCAGTTGGATCTTATCCAATGGATAAGCATGCTTTAAAACGCAGTTTATTCAATCTTTATCCACAAAACCTATTAAATTATTAGTAAATTGTGGGTAACTTTATATATAACTTTTTACTTGATCTATCTATTTTATGCCTGTTTGAGTTATCCAAGAGTCTAACCATGTTAATGCAGTGTCTTCTGGTAGTGCTTCATCGAGAATATTAAGCTCTAAACGTTCAGCTACTTTTATAGCGCCTTTTTGAGTTAATAAGGCATCTATATTGCGTCCTGCTAGGTTATAAGTATCATAACTAGTGTCGCCTAAAGCGATTACAGAATATTTTAATTCAGATAAATCATCTGCTTGAGCTACATCTTCAACAAAACTAATAAGATTTTCAGGGTAATCACCTGCACCATAAGTTGATGTGCAGATTAACCAAATGGTATTTTGCTGATCAATATCGCTAAATTCAGGTTGATCATGTAGTTGCGTAGTAATACCAAGGTTATTAAGCGCGTCGCTTAATTGCTCTGCAACATACTCGGCCGATCCCATTTGGCTGCCGACAATAAGATTTACTGAACTCATGAATATTAGTGATCACATTGGTTTTAATTACCGCCTATGATAACTGAGTGAGGATAACAGTAAAGTTAAGAGTGCTTTTTTGTATAACTATTTTTGCGGTAATTTTACACTCAATCAAAATTGTGTCTTTAAGTTATTGATAATATAGTATTTAACAAATTATCTTTAAATGTAATCTTCTGATCAAGTTGTTGATAACAGTGGGGAAAGCTCTGCTTAAAGTGTTTTTTTAGGTTGTTTTATATTCGCTAAGTTATTGATATTACTTGTCAGTAAAAAATTAAATTGTAAATATCCCAATTAAAAATACTTGTTGATCATAATGTGGATATAAAGCCTGTTGATAACCTTAAATTTAGATCGAAAATAATTTTTAAAAATGATCTAATTGAGCTGATCTAACGAAATTAATTAAAAATAAGCTTATAAACAGATAATTTTTAATAGATCATTAGGTTTTTCTCTGCGAGGTGGCTCAATTTACTATTTATTTGAGCTAAAAATTAGGATTTGTGGATAAGTGATCTCAATATATTTAATTTAATGCGTATTTATAGCTGCTTTTTTATGTATTTTGCTGGTGGATTAGTAGATCAAAAGTTTGATGCACTCAAATCTCGAGTCATTTTTATTAAAAAGCCGCAGTGATCGTCTGTCCATATGTTGTATAAAGTTGATTATTTAGAGTGTTTATTGTCACGTTTTAGCTCTTAAATTGAGCAAATAACATTAGTTTTTATGAGCTAGGTAATTATAAAAAAGCTATTTATAACTAACTTTTGTGTGGAGGATAACGATTTTAAAACGTATTTTTGTTTGAAATATGTATCGGTTTTGACCTTAAAATGGGTGTTACTTGCGCTATTAATCCCTTACTTAAAGGCTCTTTCTACAATCTAATCTACATAATCTAGCTGGTAATAATTATCGCTTTGGGTATGATTTTATTGGCAGAACTGGCTGGGATTGACGGTATAAATACATATTTTATAGTGAATATTTTACATAAAAAAAGAGCACCTAAGTGCTCTTATAATAAACATATATCTGTAATAAGGTGCTTATTTACCAATACAAAATGAGCTAAATATCTTGCCAAGTAAGTCGTCTGAGGTAAATTCACCGGTTATTTCGTTTAAATACTGCTGTGTTAAACGCAGTTCTTCAGCCAATATTTCACCAGCAATGTGCATTTCTAATTGTGTTTTACCTGTTTCTAAATGATACGCAGCACTCTCTAGCGCATCCAAATGACGACGGCGCGCCATAAAGCCACCCTCTGTTGCGCCTTGAAAGCCTATACAGGCTTTTAAATGCTCGCGAACAAGTTCAATACCGTCAGCATTTTTAGCACTTAAGCTGATGACCGGGTATTGTTGCTCTTGCTCCATTCCGACTATATCACCCGATAAATCAGCTTTATTTCTGATGACCGTAACCCCCATACCTTCTGGTAATTTGGCCATAAATTCAGGCCAAATTTTATGCGGGTCAGTATCTATAGTGTCAGTGCCATCAAGCATAAATAAAACGCGATCGGCTTGGTTTATTTCATCCCACGCCCGTTCAATACCTATTTGTTCTACTCTATCTGGGCTCTCTCGTAGGCCTGCGGTATCTATAATATGCAATGGCATACCATCTATATGTATATGCTCTCGTAGTACGTCGCGAGTGGTACCGGCTATTTCTGTTACGATTGCAGCTTCACGACCGGCTAGGGCGTTTAGTAGGCTTGATTTACCGGCATTTGGGCGACCAGCAATAACAACACGCATACCTTCGCGCATGATGCTACCTTGTTTTGCTTGGTTGGTTACGGTATTAAGTTGGGAAATAATGGCGTCTAAGTCGCCTGATACCTTACCGTCTGATAAAAAATCAATTTCTTCATCTGGAAAATCTATTGCCGCTTCTACATACATACGTAAGTGAATTACTTTTTCTACAAGCGTTTCTATGTGTTTAGAAAATTCACCTTGGAGAGACTGTAGGGCGCTTTTGGCAGCTTGTTCGCTCGTAGCATTAATTAAGTCGGCGATGGCCTCTGCTTGTGTTAAATCAAGCTTGTCATTCATAAATGCGCGCTCAGAAAACTCACCAGGCTTTGCTAAACGAACGCCCTCTATTTTACTAATTTCTTTAAGTAGCATATCAAGTACTACAGGACCGCCGTGGCCTTGTAATTCAAGTACGTCTTCACCAGTAAATGAGTTAGGACCTGCAAAGTAAATGGCAATACCTTGGTCAAGTTGCTCGCCAGCTAGGCTTTTAAATGGCACGTAATCGGCGTAGCGAACTTTAGGAATTTTACCTACTACTTTTTCGGCGACACTTTTAGCAAGGCTGCCTGAAACGCGAATAATACCAACACCACCACGTCCGGGGGCAGTTGCTTGTGCTGCAATTGTATCTTGATTGATCATGCTATTAATTTGCCAACGATGAGTAACTTTATGGCGGTATTGTAACCTATGAAATAAACACTCGCGAATACTCTGGTGAAAAACAGGCAATAAAAAAGGCGACCGAAGTCGCCTTTATATAAGTAGGAGCTTAGTTAGCCTCTTACTTTAATTCCTTTCTTTTCCATGCCACGGTAGATGATTAACATCTGGACAATAGAAATAAGGTTAGACACTAACCAGTAAAGAACTAAACCCGATGGGAACCATAAGAAGAATACAGAGAAGATAACCGGCATAAAGGTCATCATTTTTTGCTGCATTGGATCAGTTACCGTCATAGGCTGTAGTTTTTGCGTCACAAACATACTCGCACCAAATAAGATTGGTAATACGTAGTACGGGTCTTGTGCAGAAAGGTCAGTTAACCAAAAAATAAATTCAGCATGGCGAAGTTCAGTAGATTCTAAGAATACGTAGAACAAGGCTAAGAAAATCGGCATTTGAAGTAAAATAGGGAAACAGCCACCCATTGGGTTAACTTTTTCTTTTTTGTACATTTCCATAGTTGCTTGGCCGAACTTTTGACGGTCGTCACCAAACTTTTCTTTAAGAGCTGCCATTTTAGGCTGTAGCGCACGCATTTTTGCCATTGAAGTGTATTGCGCTTTAGTAAGTGGGTACATTAACGATTTAACGATAATAGTGATGGCAATAATTGCTACACCCCAGTTACCTAAAATGCTATGTAGCCATTTTAGCAATACAAATAAAGGTTGCGAAATAAACCATAACCAACCGTAATCTACAGTTAAGTCTAAGTCTGGGTGAATCGCTTCAAGAATATCTGACTCTTTCGGACCCATATAATAAGTAGCAGTTAGTGTTTGCTCACTACCAGCTTGAATATTTACAGCGGGATCTTTAGCACCAATAATAGCGGCATTACTTTTTGTAATTAAGCTATAAATTGTATTTGTTTGATCCTGCATTGGAACCCAAGCACTTACAAAGTAATGTTGTATAAATGCAACATAACCACCTTGCGTGTTTTTGTTTAGGTTTTTATCAGCCATATCTGAAAAACTATACTTTTCATATGGTTCTTCGTCAGTACCGTATGCAGCACCTAAATAGTTTTGATCAACCATGCTACCTTTTTCTTGTACGGTACGCTTAATTTGCGTGTATAGCTGTACTTGAAGAGGTACGCTGGTAGTGTTGTTGATTTTGTATTCTAAGCCTACGTCATACTGACCTTTTTTGAATACATACGTTTTAGTAAAACTAACACCATTACTATCAGTGAACTGAAGTGGAACGCGAAGCTCATCACCCGTTAAGGTATATGATTTTTGTTCGGTACTATAAGTAGGGCGACCGTTAGCTGATGCGTCAGGGCCATTTAAGCCAATTAAGCCACTTTGTGAAAAGTATTGTTTGCCACTATCAAGCTGACCAAGAAGCATATAAGGTGTTTCACTTCCTTTAGTTTCTTCGTATTGAAGAAGGTCTGTTTCAACAATGTCACCGCCTTTGGTGTCAATTTTAACTTTAAAAACGTCAGTTGTGATTTCAATAACTGAACGTTTAGCTAAAGTTGCTGAAGCGGGTAAACCTGAATCTGACGATGAAGGAATATAATCATCCGACTCTGGTGAATTTGCTTGTAGTGTTTGTGTTGTGGCACTTGGATCGGCTTTAGGCTTGTTGTAATCATTATCCCATTCTTGGAACAATAAAAACGACACTAGCATTAGGCCAATTAATAAAAACGTGCGTTGCGATTCCATAACAGCTCTTATTTCTCGTGTTGGTGGTTAATATGGGTTAATTTTTCAGGTACGGGGTCGTCTCCACCTGAATGTAAAGGATGGCATTTTAATATGCGTTTTAAAGCTAACCAACTACCTTTTATAAATCCATGCAAATTAATTGCTTGAATTGCATAATGTGAGCAGCTTGGATTAAAACGACAATGCGGACCTAACAGCGGGCTAATCCACTTTTGATAACCGCGGATAAATAACACTAAACAAATCTTAGGAAAAGCAACAAGTGGTTTAATTAACCTCATGATGTTTATGCCCCTACTTAAGTTTAGTGAGATAGATATCATGTATTTAAAGACTCAATTAGAAATTTTAAATGCATGATTAAAAGGTGAGCTAAAGATACATTAATTAACCCTGCAATTCTATTGCAATTAGGTTTGTTTATTAGATTTAGCTGATTTGTTTGGGCGTTTCTTAAAAGGTGGCGGTTTAGGTGCACCTGGTTTACAGCGTTCGTTAATTTTTCGCCATAATTTAGTAAGTTGTTTGGTTAATTCTTCATTAGACTGTTCATCAATACCACTTTTCACCATAAGCACAATATCAATATTATCGATGCTGTGTTGATTTAAACGAAAACTTTCGCGAGCGAGACGTTTAATACGGTTTCGTTGGCATGCCTTTTTTACGCGTTTTTTAGCAACAGTAAGACCTAACCGAGGTTTTTCTTGGTCATTTGGTTTAGCTAATAGAGTAAAGAAAGGAGTTGCAGCCCGAGCGGGTTCATTAAATATGCGAGAGTAATGCGAGGGAGTTAACAGACGTAACTCCCTGCCAAAGCTAAAGTCTTCCACTTATAAATTAAGCAGAAAGAACTTTGCGGCCTTTAGCGCGGCGACGTGCTAATACTTTACGGCCATTTACAGTTGCCATGCGAGCACGGAAGCCGTGTGCACGTTTGCGTTTTAAAACGCTAGGTTGAAAAGTTCTTTTCATAACAATCTCATCCGATCGGTTAAAGTTAAAACATCCTATACAGGTCGCGATCCTGGCATAGGTGCCATTGCGAGCGCGAGATATTATAGAGTAAGTAACGTAAAGTCAATCATAATTACGTTCGCAGTGTATAGCCTACTTATGACTCATAAAGAGATCATGTAGAGCGATCTGATAGGATCATCATAAATAAGAAGTTTTCCACAGCCCCTGTATAAAAAGTGAATAAAAGCGGGGAAAAGAAAATTGGATCGTAAATTTGGTTCGCGATCTTGGTGTTATTTTGTTATGATCTCCTCTTCGGATCTAAAATAAAAACTGTTTTAAATCAGGTTGTTAATGATTTTATACATCGATATCAACAATTTTATAAAAATCAATCTTTTACTTGTGGATAAAGTGCCTTCATAATACGCGGTCTTGGGTCGCTTATTGGACCATTTGAACGCAATAAATGTATGATTTATAATCATTAATGATGTGCGGGAATAAAAATTATATCTCTGGGAGTTTAACTGTGTATCTGTCGGTTTGGCAAAGTTGTTTATATGTATTGCAAGATGAGCTGCCTTCGCAGCAATTCAGTATGTGGGTAAGACCACTACAAGCAGAAAGTACCGAAGATACCTTGACGATTTATGCACCTAATCGCTTTGTGCTTGATTGGGTAAGAGAAAAGTACCTAAATAGAATTAACGAATTATTAGTAGAAATTTGTGGTGTTGAAGCACCAAAGCTACGTTTTGATGTAGGTAGTAAGCCTTTATTAAATGCACAAGCTGCACCGGTTATAGAAACAAAATCAGCACCACAAGCTTCTACAAAACAACAGCCTCGTGAGCAAAAGCCTGTTGTTGAACCTGCACCTAAGTCAGGTTACAAATCTAACATTAAAGAAAACTATACCTTTGACAGCTTTGTTGAGGGTAAGTCAAACCAATTAGCAAAAGCAGCGGCCACTCAAGTTGCCGATAATCCTGGCTCTGCTTTTAACCCTGTATTTATTTACGGTGGTACTGGTTTAGGTAAAACTCACTTATTACATGCAGTAGGTAACGGCATTATGGCAAACAAGCCAGATGCTAAAATTGTTTACATGCATTCAGAACGCTTTGTTCAAGATATGGTAAAGGCACTGCAAAATAATGCGATAGAAGAATTTAAGCGCTATTACCGCAGTGTTGACGCATTAATGATTGATGATATTCAATTTTTTGCTAATAAAGAGCGCTCCCAAGAAGAGTTTTTTCATACCTTTAATGCATTACTTGAAGGCAACCAACAAATTATTTTAACCTCTGACCGTTATCCAAAAGAGATTGAAGGGGTCGAAGACCGTCTTAAATCACGTTTTGGTTGGGGATTAACAATCGCGATTGAGCCACCAGAGCTTGAAACTCGCGTTGCTATTTTGATGAAAAAAGCACAGCAAAGTAAGATTAACTTACCACATGAAGTTGCCTTTTTTATCGCCAAAAAATTACGTTCAAATGTACGTGAACTAGAAGGCGCACTTAACCGTGTAATTGCTAATGCTAATTTTACAGGTCGTCCAATTTCAATTGATTTTGTAAAAGAAGCACTACGCGATTTACTTGCCTTGCAAGATAAGCTGGTTACGATAGATAATATTCAGCGCACCGTTGCTGAGTACTACCGAATTCGAGTGTCAGATCTATTGTCTAAGCGCCGCAGCCGCTCTATAGCAAGGCCACGCCAAGTTGCCATGGCATTATCTAAAGAATTAACTAATCACAGCTTACCTGAGATTGGTGACGCATTTGGTGGACGCGATCATACGACCGTATTACACGCATGTCGTAAGATAAAATCACTACGTGACGAAAGCCACGAAATTAAAGAAGATTACCAAAACTTAATAAGAACATTGTCATCTTAGGGCTGACTTTATTATGCAAATAACAATATCAAGACAACAATTTTTAAAGCCATTGGTGCAAGTGTCGGGTGCAATAGAGCGCAAACACACGCTACCAATCTTATCTAACGTTTTGTTAGTGGTAGAAAACGGACAACTTTCAATGACGGGTACTGACCTTGAAATTGAATTAGTTTCTGGCGTATTTGTAGGTGATGATATTGCCGATACAAAACTAACGTTACCCGCTAAAAAGTTACTCGATATTTGTAAAAGTCTACCTGATGGTTCAGACATTACTTTAAGCTTGCAAGAGCACCAATTACTTTTAACCAGTGGTAAAAGCCGTTTTTCATTAACGACTTTATCAGCTGATGATTTTCCTAATTTAGAGCAGTGGGATGGTGAGGTTGAATTTCAACTAACTCGTTTAGAGCTTCGTAAGCTACTTGAAAGCACGCATTTTTCGATGGCGAATCAAGACGTACGTTATTACTTAAATGGTATGTCGTTTGAAGTAGATAATACAGACATAAAAACAGTAGCAACTGATGGTCACCGTTTAGCTATTGCACAAAAGCAATTAACGCAATCGCTTAACACTCAACGTCAATTAATTATACCTCGCAAAGGTGTGCAAGAAATTATGCGCCTTATGGTAGCTGACGACGAATTGGTTACAATTCAGTTTGGTGCTAACCATATTCGTATCATTGATATTGAGTTTACATTTACAAGTAAGCTAGTTGATGGACGCTTTCCTGATTACCGTCGTGTATTACCACGTGGAGGTGACAAAGTAATTACAGCTAACCGAGAATGGTTACGAAATGCGTTTCAACGAGTGTCTATTTTATCGAATGAAAAATTTCGTGGTGTACGCTTAAACCTATCAAACGGTTTATTAAAAATTACTGCCAATAACCCAGAGCAAGAACAAGCTGAAGAAGTTGTTGAAGTAAGTTACGAAGGCGCGGACCTAGAAATAGGATTCAACGTGTCTTACGTGTTAGATGTACTAAACACATTAAAAACAGAAGACGTACTATTTACATTAGCCGACTCAAACAGCAGTGCATTAATTGAAGGTGCAGGCGATGAAGAAGCAATGTACGTTGTTATGCCTATGCGTTTATAAGACTATAAATACATAATGAGCTTAAGTCATTTGAGCCTCAAATATTTTCGTAATATTGAGGCGCTGACGCTAGAACCAGTCAACGGCGTTAATATAATTTATGGTGAAAATGGCAGCGGAAAAACCAGCCTTTTAGAGGCTATATATTACCTTTCTCATGGCAAATCTTTTCGTACTCCAAAACACAAAAGTATTATTGCGCACCAGCAAGAGCAATTTGTAATTCACGGGCGTAAAACAATACACGATTTATCAATTCCAATTGGTATTAGTAAAACGCAAACGGGTGAGACCAATTTAAAAATTCAAGGTAAGGCGAGCCGTAAGATATCAGAACTAGCTCAACTTATGCCTGTACAAATTATTACACCAGAGAGTTATTCTTTGTTTTTTGGTGGACCTAAAGAGCGCAGAAAGTTTTTAGATTTAGGTTTGTTCCACGTGGAACATGAGTTCTTTTTTTTGTGGCAATCATTTAATAAAGTACTTAAACAACGTAATGCATTATTAAAAACTAAGCCCAAGAATTATTTTGACCAAATTAAGTTTTGGGACAAAGAATTTGTTAGACTGGCTGAAGAAATAAATAAATTAAGATTGGCGTATATAAGTAGGTTTAAGCAGCAATTTTTTGATAAAATGTGTGCAGAATTGACGCTTGTACGTGATTTAGAAATGACCTTTAGCGCAGGCTGGAAAGAGACTGAATCTCTTGCAGATGCGTTAGAGCAAAACTTTGAGCGAGATGCTCGCCAAGGGTTTACAAGTAAAGGCCCTCATAAGGCCGATTTTAGTTTTAGTGTCGTTGGCAACAGTGTGGAGAATACATTCTCACGCGGTCAATTGAAGCTATTATTGTATGCGTTGAAAGTTACGCAAAATAGCTTAATTGAGTCAGAGACAGATAAGCAATCTATATTGCTAATAGATGATCTACCTTCAGAATTAGGCGAAGATACAAAAGAGAAAGTGGGACAATTACTTGCTCACTGCAGTTCTCAAATTTTTATCTCTTCAATTTTATCTGAAAGTATTTCTGCTGTGGTGGAACCCATGCAACGAGAACTACAAATGTTCCACGTGAAACATGGCAACCTAATAACAAGATAAGTGGGATTAACCATGTCTGAGAATTATGACTCGTCGAGTATTAAAGTACTTAAAGGATTAGACGCAGTAAGAAAGCGTCCTGGAATGTATATTGGGGACACCGATGATGGCACAGGCTTACACCACATGGTGTTTGAGGTCGTTGATAACTCGATCGATGAAGCCTTAGCAGGTCATTGTGATGATATTTATGTAACGATTCACTTAGACGGTTCTGTCTCAGTTCGAGATAACGGTCGTGGTATCCCAACTTCTATCCATGAAGAAGAAGGCGTATCTGCAGCCGAAGTTATTATGACGGTACTTCATGCCGGTGGTAAGTTTGATGATAACTCTTATAAAGTATCGGGTGGCTTACATGGTGTTGGTGTTTCTGTTGTAAATGCACTTTCAGAAAAACTAAAACTGACTGTTCGTCGTGAAGGTAAGCTTCATGAGCAGTTTTATACTATGGGTGTTCCAGATGCACCTTTAGCTGTAATTGGTGACTCAGAAACAACTGGTACAGAATTACGTTTTTGGCCAAGCGCTGAAACATTCACAAATTTAGATTTTCATTACGACATTTTAGCTAAGCGTTTACGCGAGCTTTCATTCCTAAACTCAGGTGTGAGCATCATCTTAAATGATGAGCGTGAAGAAAATAAATCTGACCACTTTAAATATGAAGGCGGTATTCAAGCTTTCGTAGAATACTTAAACCGTAATAAAACACCTATACATAAAGGTGTGTTCCATTTTACTCACGAACGTGAAGAAGATGGTATTAGTGTTGAAGTATCAATGCAGTGGAATGATGCATACCAAGAAAACATTTACTGTTTCACAAATAATATTCCACAACGTGATGGTGGTACTCACTTAGCCGGTTTTAGATCAGCGCTAACACGTACACTTAATAACTACATGGAAAAAGAAGGCTTTAACAAGAAAGCTAAAACAACCAGCAATGCTACCGGTGATGATGCCCGTGAAGGCTTAACGGCTGTTGTTAGTGTTAAAGTTCCTGATCCTAAGTTCTCATCGCAAACTAAAGACAAGCTAGTATCAAGTGAAGTTAAATCTGCTGTTGAACAAGCAATGGCTGAAAAATTCACTGAGTTTTTACTAGAAAACCCAACTGATGCCAAAATTGTTGTAGGTAAGATTATTGATGCCTCACGTGCTCGTGAAGCTGCGCGTAAAGCCCGTGAAATGACACGACGTAAAGGTGCGATGGACTTAGCAGGCTTACCAGGTAAGCTAGCTGATTGCCAAGAAAAAGACCCAGCCCAATCTGAACTATATATTGTGGAAGGGGACTCTGCTGGCGGATCAGCCAAGCAGGGACGTAACCGTAAAAACCAAGCTATTCTTCCGCTTAAAGGTAAAATATTAAACGTAGAAAAAGCACGTTTTGATAAAATGTTATCTTCGCAAGAAGTAGCAACACTAATTACTGCATTAGGGTGTGGTATTGGTCGTGACGAATATAACCCTGAGAAATTACGTTATCACCGTATCATCATCATGACCGATGCGGACGTGGATGGTTCTCACATTCGTACGTTACTACTAACATTCTTCTATCGTCAAATGCCTGAAATTGTAGAACGCGGTTATATTTATATTGCTCAACCACCACTTTATAAAGTGAAAAAAGGTAAGCAAGAGCGTTATATTAAAGATGATCCTGCATTAGTAGAATACTTAACGTCGCTTGCACTTAATAATGCGGCTTTATATCCAAGTGCAGATGCTTCTGCGCTAGAAGGTGAAGCGCTTGAGAAAGTCGTTCACGATTACCAAAATACAGTTAAAGTTATTGAGCGTTTAAAGCGTAAATATCCTAACACGGTAATGGAACGCTTAATCTACCAAACAGAGTTGAAAACTGATGACCTTTCTGACGAAGCTAAAGTAATTGCTTGGACAAAAGAGTTAGTTGATGACCTGATTGCACGTGATGAAGATGCAACTATTTTCCATGCGGGTACAGAGTTTGACGCTGAGCGTAATATGTATTACCCGGTTGTGAATATTCGTCAGCACGGTGTTGATAAAGCACATGTACTTCATTATGACTTTATTGCATCACGTGACTACCAACGCATTGCTGTGACTGGTACTAACATTGCAAACATCCTAAAAGAAGGTGCTTATATTCAACGTGGTGAGAAAACAAAACCTGTTGATAACTTTGTGGATGCTTTGGAATGGTTGATCACAGAATCTAAGCGCGGGATCTACATTCAACGCTATAAAGGACTGGGTGAAATGAACCCAAGCCAGCTTTGGGAAACAACAATGGATCCTAGTGCTCGTCGTATGTTACAAGTAACGATTGAAGATGCTGTTGGCGCGGATCAATTATTTGCCACCTTAATGGGTGATCAAGTAGAGCCTCGTAGAGAGTTTATCGAAACTAACGCTCTACGCGTAGTTAATCTAGACGTGTAAAAATATTACTTACACCGAAAAAGGAGCCTAATGGCTCCTTTTTTATTTTTTCAATTACACAAACTGCTTAAAACCTGAGTGTACACACGGTATACTAAGGGTAATTTTCACGCTACTTCTTAGATAGTAAAAAGCCAAATATGCAAAAATATGACGTAAAAACCTTTCAAGGTTTGATCCTGGCTTTACAGGATTATTGGGCGCAGCAAGGCTGTGTCATTATTCAACCACTTGATATGGAAGTGGGAGCCGGGACATTTCACCCGCAAACATTTTTAAAGTCTATTGGTCCAGAGCCAATGTCGAGCGCGTACGTTCAGCCGTGTCGTCGTCCTACGGATGGCCGCTATGGTGAAAACCCAAATCGCCTACAACATTACTACCAATTCCAAGTAGTTTTAAAGCCATCGCCAGATAACATCCAAGAGCTTTACTTAGGCTCATTAGCGGCAATGGGTATTGATACCCTTACTCACGAAGTTCGCTTTGTAGAAGATAACTGGGAATCACCTACGCTAGGCGCATGGGGCTTGGGATGGGAAATTTGGTTAAACGGCATGGAAGTAACGCAGTTTACCTACTTTCAACAAGTGGGTGGCTTAGAGTGCTCACCAGTAACAGGCGAAATTACTTATGGCCTAGAGCGTTTAGCAATGTACATTCAAGGCGTAGATAGCATTTACGACCTAGTATGGGCAGACGGTCCACTAGGGCGCGTAACATACGGCGACGTGTTCCATCAAAATGAAGTAGAGCAATCTACTTATAATTTTGAACATGCAAACGTAGAAGACTTATTTGCACAGTTTGATAAGTGTGAAGCAGAAAGCCAAAAGTTAATTGAAGCTAACTTACCACTACCTGCATACGAGCAAGTAATGAAAGCATCGCACGCATTTAACTTACTAGACGCACGCCACGCAATTTCGGTAACCGAACGTCAGCGTTATATTTTACGCGTTCGTGCGTTATCAAAAGCGTGTGCACAAAGTTACTATGACAAACGTGAAGCGCTTGGTTTCCCGCTGTGTAAGGATAAGTAAAATGTCAGCACAAAATTTATTAGTAGAAATTGGCACTGAAGAGTTACCACCAAAAGCATTGCGTAAATTAGCAGAAGCCTTTGCTGCAAACTTAACTCAAGAGCTAGAAACATTAGAATTAGCACACCAAGGCGTAAGCTGGTATGCATCGCCTCGTCGTTTGGGTTTACAAGTAAAAGCGCTTGAAGCTAAGCAACAAGACAAAGAAGTTGAAAAGCGTGGCCCAGCAACAAAGGCAGCGTTTGACAGCGAAGGTAACCCAACAAAAGCAGCAATGGGTTGGGCACGTGGTTGTGGTATTGAAGTAAAAGACGCACAAACACTTGAAACTGATAAAGGCGCTTGGTTATTGCACATTGCTAAAGTAGCAGGGCAAGAAACTAAAACGCTAATGACAGATGCTATCACTAAAGCGTTAAGTAAATTACCAATCCCTAAACCAATGCGTTGGGGCGCGAATAAAACACAATTTATTCGTCCTGTGCATACAGTCACTATTTTATTTGGTGATGAGCTACTTGAAGGCGAAATTCTTGGTAAGCAAATAACTAACCAGCTTCAGGGTCATCGTTTTCATCACCCAGAAAAAATTAGCATTAACCATGCAGATGACGTTTTTGACGTACTTAAATCTGCTTACGTTATTGCTGATTACGAGCAACGTAAAGCGCAAATTCGTGCACAAATAGAAGAGGCTGCAAGCGCAGTTAACGCTGTTGTTGCAATGGATGAAGATTTACTAGAAGAAGTAACATCACTTGTAGAGTGGCCAGTTACTTTAACGGCAACATTTGAAGAAGCATTTTTAGATGTACCAGCCGAAGCGTTAATTTACACCATGAAAGACGATCAAAAATACTTCCCGTTATTAGATCAAAACGGCAAACTTTTAAATAAGTTTTTGTTTGTATCTAACATCGAAAGTAAAGATCCAAGTGTGGTTATTTCTGGTAACGAAAAAGTAGTGCGCCCGCGTTTAGCCGATGCACAGTTCTTCTTTGAAACAGATAAAAAGAAAACCCTAGAAAGCCGATTAGAGTCGCTTGATAGCGTATTGTTCCAAAAGCAACTTGGTACGCTTAAAGATAAGTCTGAGCGCATTAGTGAGCTTGCAGGTTATATTGCTGAGCAATTAGGTGCTGATAAAGACCTAGCACAGCGTGCAGGCTTATTAAGTAAAACTGACCTAATGACTGAAATGGTTATGGAATTTACCGACGTGCAAGGTGTAATGGGAATGCATTACGCTCGCCACGATGGTGAAGCCGAAGATGTAGCCGTAGCGCAAAACGAGCAGTACATGCCACGCTTTGCAGGGGATAACTTACCAACAAACTTAATTAGCTGCGCAGTAGCGATTGCTGATAAGTTTGACACGCTGGTGGGTATTTTTGGTATAGGCCAAGCACCTAAAGGTGACAAAGACCCATTTGCTCTTCGTCGTGCTGCTATTGGTGCACTGCGCATCATGGTAGAAAAAGAACTACCACTTGATATTTTAGACCTAGTAGCTAAATCGCAAACATTGTTTGGCGACAAGTTAACTAACTTAAATGTATCAACTGACGTATTTGAATTTATGCTAGGGCGCTTCCGTGCTTGGTATCAAGACGAAGGTATTGAAGTAGACGTAATTCAAGCAGTGCTTGCACGTCGTCCGACTAAACCTGTTGATTTTGACCGCCGTGTTAAAGCCGTAAGCCACTTCCGTACATTAGACGCAGCAGAAGCGCTTGCAGCAGCTAATAAGCGTGTAGGTAACATTCTGGCTAAAAACGATATTACCAGCCAAGGTAGTGTTGATGAGAGCTTATTAAGCGACGACGCCGAAAAAGTATTGGCATCACAAGTAGCAAAATTTGCCACTGACCTTGCGCCACTTTACGCAGATGGAAACTACCAAGAAGCATTAAGCCAATTGGCGGGTATTCGTGAAAGTGTTGATAACTTTTTTGACAACGTAATGGTTATGGCCGACGATGAAGCTGTTAAGCAAAATCGTCTTGCGCTATTAAGCCAGTTAAGCGGATTGTTTTTAGGTATTGCAGATATTTCTGTTTTACAAAAATAACACCGATTAGCAATTTTAAAAGCCAGCGTTTTGCTGGCTTTTTAGTTTTCACTGTATGCAAAGGATACCCATTGATGATTTCTATGAAACGAATTTTAACCTTAGCAATTGCTGGTTTACTTACTGCCTGTACAAGCCAAATTTCGATTAACGATGTTTTACCACAGCAAGAGCTTGACCGCACAATTTACTTACGTGGCGACTTTACACTGTGGGATGCAGAACCCCAGTATCAGTTTGCGCCAGTTGGCCCTGCGCTTTATCAAGCGCAAGTTAAATTTTCGACCCCAGGTAAAGTGTACGAATTTAAAATAGCCGATGCCGATTTTAGTGAAGGTTACAACTGTGGTTACAGCGATGCACAACCAGCAGGGCAAAAACTAACACTCGGTCAGCCAGCTATCGCAGACTGTAATACTATTTATAACTACTTTAGTTTCACACCAGCAATAAAAGGCACGTACATAGTAAGTATTGATTACAGTGACTACGATAAGCCACAAGTGACGATAACGAAGAAGTGATTTTTAGCTATTTAATAGCCCTAGTGGGTTGATGGACTTGTGACAAGGACGTTGTAGGATTTATTCAGCATTAACACCAAGGGGGTTTCGTAGTTTGGGTAGAGTGAAGCGAAACCCAACATGTGTGGCGAACAAAACGATTTTGGTGGTTATTAAATACGTTGGGTTTCGTAAAACTCAACCCAACCTACGTGAGTTTAAAGCCCTTTCTTCACCACATATCTATACGGCGCTGCTTCTGTATCTTTAGCCACCAGCGTGTGATCCATAAACGTACAAAAGCTCGGAATGTCGCGAGTGGTTGATGGGTCATCAGCAGTTATTAATAACGTTTCACCATCGTTCATTTTACGAATAGCAGCACGTACCATCATTACTGGCTCTGGGCAGCGAAGGCCTATGGCATCTAATTGGTGATCGGGATTATCAAAGCTCATAATAAATTGGCCTGTTTAATTAAAGTGTTTGCTGTGTACGCGAGTGCTTAGGTATAGCAATTAATAAGTTTGGCAGTTTAACGCAATTTTATGTGTAATTTAACTATTTTACTTAATGCTTTTAGCAGTTTCAAAATGCTTTATTTAATAATACGCCCGATCACATAATTACGCTGTTACATACTTGTTTGATAAAGGGACGTTTTTATAAATGAAGCTAATAAAAAAGGCGAACTGAATAAAATCAGTTCGCCTTTTTAATCACCAAGATGGTTTTACATGTTTAAACTAATTAGTCTTGAACACGTTCAAATACAGTTGCAATGCCTTGGCCTAAACCAATACACATAGTTGCTAAACCGTATCGTACATTTTTGTCTTCCATTAAGTGAATAAGCGATGTGCTAATACGCGAACCCGAACAACCCAGTGGGTGACCAAGTGCGATTGCGCCGCCATTTAAATTCACTTTTTCGTCAACTACATCCATTAACCCTAAATCTTTCATTACAGGTAATGATTGAGCTGCAAAGGCTTCGTTAAGTTCTACTACACCTAAGTCATCAATTGTAATACCGGCTTGTGCAAGTGCTTTTTTACTTGCTGGTACTGGGCCGTAACCCATAATTGATGGATCGCAACCAGCGACTGCCATTGCTTTAATACGTGCACGAATTGGTAAACCAAGTTCTTTTGCTTTTTCTTCGCTCATTACTAACATTGCAGATGCGCCGTCAGAAAGTGCAGAAGAAGTACCGGCTGTTACCGTACCCGATGCAGGATTAAATACAGGGCGAAGCTTTGATAGGCCTTCTACAGTTGTTTCTGGGCGAATTACTTCGTCGTCTTCAACTAAGATAAGCGAACCATCTGCTGCGTGACCTTCCATTGCTAAAATTTCGCGACGGAAACGGCCTTCAACAGTTGCAGCTTGTGCTCGTTGATGTGAACGGTAAGCAAATTCATCTTGTTGCTCACGGCTAATGCCATGAAGCGTAGCAAGGTATTCTGCTGTTAAGCCCATAGAGCCAGACGCTTGTGCAATTGATGTTGCTAAGCCTGGGTGAAAGTCGTTGCCGTGAGTCATAGGTACGTGACCCATGTGCTCAACACCACCAATTAGGTAAGTGTCGCCAGCGCCTGTCATTATTGCGCGTGCTGCGTCATGCAATGCTTGCATAGAAGAGCCACATAAACGGTTAACCGTAACAGCAGGAACGCTGTGCGGAATACCGGCAAGCAATGATGCGTTACGCGCTACGTTAAAGCCTTGCTCTAATGTTTGCTGTACACAACCCCAATAAATATCGTCAATTGATGCTGGATCAACTGCTGGGTTGCGATCTAGTAAGCCTTTCATTAAATGTGCGCTTAAGTCTTCTGCACGTTTATGTTTGAATACACCACTTTTAGAGCGACCCATTGGTGTGCGGATACAATCTACAATTACTGGATTATTCATGATATTAACCTTCCACCTTATAGAAAACACGACCTTCTTCGGCCCACTTGCGAGTTTGTTCAGATACTTGGTAAATCGCACCTAGGTGAGCGTATTTGTCTGCTGCTGCAACAAAGTTAGCTAAACCAGTTTGATCTAAGTAACGGAACGCGCCGCCTCTAAATGGAGGGAAACCAACACCGTAAACTAATGCCATATCTGCTTCTTGCGGCGAGGCAACAATGCCTTCTTGCAAGCACAGTAGCACTTCGTTGATCATTGGAATCATACAACGGTCGATGATTTCTTGTTTATCAAATTCTTTTGGTGCGTCTGTAATTGGGCTTAGTAGCTCAATTGCTGTCTCGTCATGAGACTTTTTAAGACGACCGCGACGATCTGTTTCGTATTTGTAAAAACCGGCTTTGTTCTTTTGACCAAAACGTTTTTCGTTGGCAAAAATAGTCACAGGGTCTTTATCAGCACGCGCCATACGCTCAGGGAAACCGTCAGCCATTACGCCAGTACAATGGAACGCTGTATCAATACCTACAACATCAAGTAGGTAAGCCGGACCCATAGGCCAGCCAAATACGTTTTCCATTACTTTATCTACTTTTGCAAAGTTAGCGCCTTCAACCACTAATTTGCTAAAACCTGCAAAGTAAGGGAATAAAACACGGTTTACAAAAAAGCCTGGGCAATCGTTAACAACAATTGGCGATTTACCTAATTTAAGCGCGTAATCAACTACTGCATTAATTGTTTTATCTGAGGTTTTTGCACCACGGATAATTTCTACTAATGGCATTTTTGGCACTGGATTGAAAAAGTGCATACCACAGAAGTTTTCTGGCTTATCTAGCGCTTGTGCTAGTAAATCAATACAAATAGTCGATGTATTTGAAGTAAGTACAGTGCCTTCTGGCATGTTCTTTTCAAGATCAGCGAGTACTGCTTGCTTAACTTTAGGGTTTTCTACAACGGCTTCAACAATGATGTTGGCACTTTGTAGGTCTGACTCGTTAAGTGTTGGCTTAATTTTGCTAAGTGTTGCCAACATTTTTTCCATTGGCATGTGACCACGCTTAACTTTTGCACCTAACAATTTAGATGCTTCACCCATACCTAAATCAAGCGCATCTTGTTGGATGTCTTTCATTATAATAGGTGTGCCTTTATAAGCAGACTGGTATGCAATACCGCCACCCATAATACCAGCACCTAATACTGCGGCTTGTTTGATTTCTACATCGCTGTGCTTAGCAAATTTACGTGCTTTACCTTTAATGTATTGGTCAGCTAGGAATATACCAGTTTGTGCTGCTGCTTCTGGTGTACGTGCTAATTTAGCAAAGTTAGCGTTTTCGATTGCCATTGCTTCATCGCGAGTACAGTTTGCCGCTGCTTTAATAGTACGTACAGCCATAACCGGTGCAGGATAGTGGCCTTTGGTTTTACCCATTACCATACCTTCTGCCATAGCAAAGCTCATGCCTTGCTCAACACGGTTTAATTTAAGTGGCTGTAGTTTTACGTTACGTTTTGCTTGCCAATCTAGCTTACCAGCAATCGCCAGTTCGAGTGTTGATACACTTGACTCTAGAAGTTTGTCAGCACTAACTACCGCGTCAAACGCACCTACTTTAAGGGCATCTGCTGCGCGGTTTTCTGCGCCTGAGGTAATCCACATCATCGCGTTATCGGCGCCAATGATACGTGGTAAGCGCACTGTGCCACCAAACCCTGGCATTATGCCAAGTTTAACTTCTGGTAGGCCCATTTTAGCTGTTTCGCTTGCCACACGATAATCGGTAGCAAGTGCCCACTCACAACCACCGCCAAGTGCTATACCGTTTATAGCGCTTAGAGTTGGGAATGGTAAATCTTCAATTGCATCAAAAACGTCTGTTGCGTTTTTGATCCACACTACTAATTCTTCTTCAGGTTTAGTAAATGTAGGTAAAAATTCGAAGATATCGGCACCAATAATAAAGTGGTCTTTATCACTGGTAAAAATCATGCCTTTGATATCAGTATTGGCGGCTAATTCTTTTAATGCTGCTGCGCAATCTGAAAGAGTTTTTTGAGATAGTGTGTTTACAGAACCTGCAACACAAAACTTAAACTCGGCGATGTTTTCCTTCAGGAAGCTAACTTCAAAGGAATCGCTTTTATATAACATTATTATTCTCCCTAGTTGACGAACTAAGACTGGTACGATGAGTTTGCATTTCAATCAGTGTGCTTGCTTTAAATTAAAAATGCAACGAAAAATTTAACTCGGTTACAATCGACTGGTTAAAATATAGCTGGTTTGGTGCTAAGGTGGTTGAAAAGTTTTTATTCACTACTTTAATTTTTATTAAAGGACATTATGAAAAAATATTTACTAAGTGTTGCGGCAGCTGCATTCATTTTCCCTCTTCACTCTGCCGAGGCAAGTATAGATAACGATGCCTTTTTAGATGCCGAAAAAAAAGTAAGGTACGGCAGTTACCAAGACTTTAAACAAGCGGTTAGTAACCTAAATCATCCGTTAAAACCGTATGTTGAAAAAACATATTGGCAACGTCACCCGAGTATTAAGCATCAGGCAGAGATAGAAGACTATTTAAATATATACCAGCATACGCCGCTTGAGTGGCCGGTCCGTAAAGCGTGGTTAGAGTATTTAAAAGATAACAACGAAAAGGCGGCGTATATCCGCAACTATCGTGAAACGTCTAATACGGAGCTTACTTGTACTTATTTAGATTTTCAGCTTGATTTAGGTGCTCCCGAAAAGGCAATTCTAAATCAGGTGACCGACTTATGGGCTGTAGGTAAATCGCAACCTAATGGTTGTGATAGTTTATTTTCTACGTGGCGTAAAAAAGGCTACATGAAAGAAGAAACGGTTTGGAAGCGTGTAACACTTGCTGCACAAGGCGGAACGCAAAGCTTATTACCTTATTTAAAAACTTTATTACCAAGTAAGGAGCGTTACTTAGCTGACTTATATTTAAAAGTGCGAAAAGATCCAAGCGCAGCCGCTGGATTATATAGATATAAAAACAAGTCGGCTAAAGAAGGGCAAATAGCTATTTATGGTGTTAAGCGTTTGGTTTGGCGCGATAAAGAGCTAGCTTTAAAAGCATGGGAAAAGCTAGAAAAAATATTTAAGTACAGCGATGAAGAAAAAGCGGATGTGTATTACACCTTTGCATTGTCACTTGCCTCTAGCGGGCATAAACAAGCGAGCTTTTGGCTAAATAAAGTGCCAAAAGAGCGACTAGACAGCAAGCTTATTCAATGGCAACTGGGCAATATGCTCAAAACCCAAGATTGGGAAGGGATTGCTGCATTTTTTACAGGTAAAGAAAATTTAAGTCTTGGTCAGCAATATTGGTTAGCTTATAGCTATGCACAACGTGGCGAGCAACAAAAAGCAGACGACATCTGGAAAAAAGTAGCGGCTAATCGTGATTATTACGGCTTTTTAGCCGCAGCACGTTTGGGGTTGCCCGTTGATTTAAATAATCAGCCTTTAGCAGTCGATAAGGTACTTGTAGATAAAGTGAGTAATGCACCAGGCTTTAAGCGTGCAAAAGCACTTTATGATATTGAGCGCTTTACGTCGGCGCGCCGTGAATGGAATTACTTAACGGATACCTCCAGCGATGAAGAAAAGCTGGCAGCATCACAGTTATCTACCGATTTAGGTTGGTACGACAGTACTATTTTTACTTTAGCAAAAATTAAAGCATGGGATAATGTAGAGCAACGTTTTCCGTTTGCGTTTCAAGATGTTTTTGAGCGCTACAGTAAACGTAGCAAGATAGATGTTGCTTGGAGTATTGCTATTGCAAGGCGCGAAAGCTCTTTTGCGCCAGATGCACGCTCGCATGCTAATGCGCGTGGTTTAATGCAGTTATTACCTAGTACTGCTGAGTATGTAAATAAAGGCAGTGTGACAAGTAGTCGTTTATATCAACCTAAAACAAATATTAGGTTGGGTACGAGTTACTTACAATACTTAAAAAAGAAAAACCATGGCAATGAAGTGCTGGCTACGGCTTCTTATAATGCGGGTTATCACCGTATAAAGCGTTGGTTACCTGATGACGCTATTCCGGCTGAGTTATGGGTAGAGCTTATTCCGTATCGCGAAACCCGCAATTACGTAAAAAATGTATTTGCGTACAGGCAGGTTTACCATACAAGAATGGGCCGAGAAGGTAATGTATTAGCGCCGCTACTCGAAATGAAAATGGGCGGTTGAATATATGATACCAATCGACCAATAACTTAACACGATAGGTATAGGTATTAATAAGGGGGATGTTTACATGTTAAATATCCCCCTTTTTTGAGCGCTTAGGGTAATACCAATTTTATTAAAAACATGATCATTCTAGCGTATTAAATAACTCAATAACTGCGTTAAAAATTATTTATATAGAACAACTATGTATCATAATTTTAGCCTTGTTATTAAGCTATTCTCTTATCGCTATAATAGATCATTAATTTAATGCAATTGGTATAAGTGATAGACTCATAGCAAGTTAAATTTAACAGATGGATTAACAATGGATAAATTAGCCGTTTTATACGCCGAACATATTGCAACACTGCAACAGCGTACTCGTACAATTTGTAATAGCGAAGGGTTAGAAGGATTAGTAATTCATTCAGGCCAAGCTAAGCGCCAGTTTTTAGATGATATGTATTATCCATTTAAAGTTAATCCACAGTTTAAAGCGTGGTTACCGGTTATTGACAATCCTCATTGCTGGATTGTGGTAAATGGTAACGACAAGCCAAAACTCATATTTTATCGCCCAGTAGATTTTTGGCATAAAGTGCCAGACGAGCCTCGTGATTTTTGGGCCGAGTACTTTGATATAGAGCTACTACTTCAGCCTGATCAAGTAGAAAAGCTATTACCATACGACAAAGCTAAATACGCTTACATGGGTGAATACATTGAAGTAGCGCAAGCTCTTGGTTTTAGTATTATGAACCCTGAGCCTGTACTTAACTATTTTCATTACCACCGCGCTTATAAAACGCAGTACGAACTTGAATGTTTACGCAACGCTAACCGCATTGCAGTAGATGGGCATAAAGCTGCACGCGATACATTCTTTAATGGTGGTAGCGAGTTTGATATTCAGCAAGCGTACTTAATGGCGACACGTCAAAGCGAAAATGAAATGCCGTACGGCAACATTGTTGCGCTTAACGAAAACTGCGCTATTTTGCACTACACGCACTTTGATCCAAAAGTGCCACACACCCACAACTCATTTTTAATTGATGCCGGTGCAAACTTTAATGGTTACGCTGCTGATATTACTCGTACGTATGATTTTAAAAAGCAGGGTGAGTTTGCTGAGCTTGTACAAGCGATGACAGTTCAACAAATCGAGTTAGGTAAAGGTTTAAAGCCGGGTATGCTTTATGGTGATTTACACGTTGAATGCCATAACCGTATCGCACAAATACTCAGTGACTTTAAAGTTGTTAACCTACCCGCGGAGGAAATTGTTGAGCGTAAAATTACATCTACTTTCTTCCCGCATGGACTAGGACATCACCTAGGTTTACAAGTGCATGATATGGGCGGTTTTATGAGTGACGAAAAGGGCACACATCAACCATCGCCTGAAGGGCATCCGTTCTTGCGTTGTACTCGCCTGATCGAAAAAAACCAAGTGTTTACTATTGAGCCTGGTTTATACTTTATTGATTCACTGCTTGGTGATTTAGCGCAAACCGATAATAAGCAATTTATTAATTGGGAAAAGGTTGAGTCATTTAAACCATTTGGCGGTATTCGTATTGAAGATAACATTATTGTTCACGAAGATAGCTTAGAGAATATGACACGAGATTTAGCGCTCGATTAATTCTAGTTAACACTAATTAGTTTATACACGTTAAAATACGTACATTATTTAAAGGGGCCTTTTGGCCCCCTTTTTACAAGTTTAAAATATGCCTGAATATAAATATCCCGCTGCTGACGTTTTTCATCAAGAAGAAATTAAAAAAAGTACGTTTATAGTTCACATTGCACATACCCCCGATTTAAATTCAGCTAAAGCATTTATTAAAAGCATTGAAGAAAAGTATAGCGATGCGCGTCATAACTGCTGGGCACATGTGGCAGGCAACCCCGGTGGCAGCCATGTTTATGGTTTTTCGGACGATGGTGAACCAAATGGCACTGCAGGAAAGCCTATGTTAAATGTGCTGGTGGGTTCAGGCCTTGGCGAAATCACAGCTGTTGTTACACGTTACTTTGGCGGAATAAAATTAGGCACGGGCGGATTAGTACGTGCTTATGGTGGCTCATTAAATAATGCATTAGTAAAATTGCAAACGGTACTTAAAGTTCCCAGTGTTGAAATTACTGGGAGTAGTGAGTACAGCATGCAAGGCGCGATTGAGCAGTTATTAAAAACAAAGTATCAAGTGCTTAATATTGATAAGCAATTTACTGCTAATATTGAATGGGTGATTACAATAGATAGCCGCGAAGCTCAGCAAGCAATCAAAGATATTTTTGATTTAAGTCACGGCGCAGTTGAGTTAACTATTAAAGAGTAATAACCTACACAAATTGCATGTAATGCATACTGACCCGATTTAATTTGGTTGATACTACTCAGCCTGAATTTACTAATAATAAAAGCGACAAGCTAAATGCAATTTCGTACCATCATAAAAATTCTTGGCCAACTTGTTGCGCTGTTTAGTATTACCATGGTGCCTCCGGCACTGGTGTCTTTAATATACAAAGACGGTGGTGGTGTTCCCTTTGTTTTAGCATTTATTTTTAGTGTTGTTATTGGCATGATGGCTTATTACCCAAACCGCCATGAAAACGGTGATTTAAAAGCACGTGAAGGCTTTTTAATTGTTGTTTTGTTTTGGCTGGTACTTGGGGCGTTTGCGTCCTTGCCGCTTATCTTTTTACAAGAACCTAATTTATCGCTCGCCGATGCGGTATTTGAAGCATTTTCTGGCTTAACAACCACCGGCGCTACAGTACTTACCGGTATTGAGTATTTACCCAAGTCGGTATTGTTTTATCGCCAGCAACTCCAGTGGTTTGGCGGTATGGGTATAATCGTACTCGCTGTTGCTATACTCCCAATGCTAGGTGTTGGTGGTATGCAGTTGTACCGCGCTGAAATACCTGGGCCTGTAAAAGATTCTAAAATGACCCCGCGAATTGCCGATACTGCAAAGCACCTTTGGTATATTTATGTGTCGTTGACTATTACTTGTATGCTGGCTTATTGGGCTGCAGGGATGGAGTGGTTTGATGCGATATGTCATGCATTCTCAACGGTGGCGATAGGTGGTTTTTCTACTTACGACGCCTCCATGGGTCACTTTGACAGCCCTGTAATTAACTTTATTTGTGTGTTCTTTTTAATTATTGCCGCTGTTAACTTCTCCCTGCATTACGCCGCAGTGGCCAGTCGTAATATACAAGTTTATATCAGAGACCCAGAGTTTAAGGTGTTTTTGTGTATTCAATTAGCCCTGGTGGTTATTTGTTTTACTGTACTTTCCTCTAACGAAATATTTGCTAATGGCGATGAAACCCTCGATCAGGCGTTATTTCAAGCTGTTTCAATGAGTACAACAGCAGGCTTTGCTACGGATAACTTTTCAACATGGCCATTGTTTTTACCTATTTTACTTATATTTTCGAGCTTTATTGGTGGCTGTGCAGGCTCTACCGGTGGTGGCATGAAAGTAGTGCGCGTGTTCTTACTTTATTTACAGGGTGTGCGTGAGCTCAATCGTTTAGTGCATCCTCGTGCTATATATTCAATCAAGCTGGGTCGTAAGGCGTTGCCAGATAAAGTAGTAGAAGCTGTGTGGGGTTTTTTCTCTGCTTATGCGCTGGTATTTATTATTATTATGTTAGCGCTTATGGGCACGGGTATGGATAACATAACTGCGTTCTCAGCCACTGCTGCTTGTTTAAATAACTTAGGCCCAGGTTTAGGAGATGTAGCATCGCATTATGGTGCTATAACCGATGGGGCTAAATGGTTACTGACCATTGCAATGGTGTTTGGTCGCCTAGAAATATTTACCTTATTAGTGCTATTTACGCCTACATTTTGGCGTGGTTAAACGAGTCGTTTAAATTTTAATATACAAGTTAGTGGGAAAGGGATATGCCAACTTCAAATCTAGACAAATTACATCAACTAACTACAAGTGGTTTGGTCGATTTAGAAATATTAACCCCAACCGACAGTAAACGTGTAAAAACCGAGTTTGTTGGTTTGCTTGAAAATAAATTTATTATTTTAAATTACCCAAACTCTAGACGTTTACCTGCTAGTAGTGACTATTTACGTGATGGTGTAATGGTTGTTGTTAGAGCATTAATTGAAGGTAGTGGTGGGCAAGTTATAGCGTTTCGCCAACAAATAATGTCGGTTGCGTCTCACCCTGCTAAGCTTATATTTATTAACTATCCTAAGCAGGTGCAGTTATTTGCACTGCGCTCGCAAACGCGTATACCTACCTTATTACCTGCAAAGCTAAAGCTAAGTGACGACAGAATACTTGAAGGCCTCATTAAAGACATTTCGCTAACAGGAGTAATGTTTGATATTAGAGGTGATCAGCAAGATGAAAATATTAAAGATATGCAATGCACAGTAATACTCAATAGCAGCGATAAAAGTTTTGAAGGCGAAATTTGCAGTGCTAAGGAACATGTCGCAGGCGTGCGTTGTGGAATTAAGCTACTAGCAAGCGAGGATGAAATGAAAACCTTTATGAAAGAGCATTTTATAGACCCATCTGCGCTTGAGCCCACCGTTGAATAAATCGTTTTTCGCTTATTTGCAACAAAATGGCGTTTTACGTGAGTATTTATAAAGTATTTTTTGTTTTTATATAATTAAATATATTATTTAAATAAAACAGTGCATTACGTATTATTTTTTGTGTTATTAAATCTACCTCGTTAAAATTTATCTGAATTATTCTATAAATCCCCTTCTTTAATTTCCATACATTTAAAAATGTATCTTTTTATCTAAACATAACTATATGTTTTTAATAGTTTTAATGTATCCACTCTGAAGTGCGTTGCTAAAAGGCAACAGTAATTACTTTAAAAATCCCTTCTTTTTATGAGTTTTACATTTAACTATCTGAAATTTAATAGCTTTTAAATGTTGGCATCTAATTTGTTATACCCTAGGTGTACTGAACGAAATCGTGATTCAAAGTGAAATACTTAATCGCACACATAAATTTGAAGGATACATATTATGAAAAGCATTAATAAAACTTTAGCACTTATCGCTATTGCATCTTCTTCAGCCGCTTTTGCTGCAACAGACTTTGACACACTTGATGTGGATGGCAGTGGCACAATTAGCCAAGCAGAAGCATCAGTAGACTCAAAATTAATGAGCATGTTCTCTGAACTTGATACAGACCAAGACGGCGAACTATCTAAAGAAGAGTTTTCACAAGTATAAGCTTAAAACTCTGGGGCGCTACTAAGAGCCCCACATTACTCAAAAAATTGAAGGATACACGTTATGAAAACATTAAATAAAGCATTAGCACTTGTGGCACTAGCATCTTCTTCAGCCGCGTTTGCAGCAACAGATTTCGATACATTAGATGTGGATGGCAGTGGCACAATTAGCCAAGCAGAAGCATCAGTAGATGCAAAGCTAATGAGTATGTTCTCAGAACTTGATACTGACCAAAATGGTGAGTTATCAAAAGAAGAATTTTCAGAAGCTTAATTTAAAGTATTTATCCTGAGTTGCCAAAGACAACCTAAGTAGGCAAGGGAGCTTACGAAAGAGGATAACAAGGAAGTGAAAAATTACGTTTTAAGTTAAACGAAGCAATTTTTTTGATAGAACATTGAAGGATTAAGTTATGAAAAATTTAAATAAAGCATTAGCACTTATAGCACTAGCGTCTTCTTCTGCTGCATTTGCAGCATCAGGTTTTGACAGCCTTGATATTGATGGTAGCGGCACAATTAGCCCAAGTGAAGCGGCAGTTGATACAGATTTAATGGCCGAGTTTATTGAGCTAGATACCGACGGTAGCGGCGAGCTTTCTAAAGAAGAGTTTGCTAATTACTAATTAACCTATTTAGGTTAAACATTTTTCACAGTCAGGGATCTTTGAAAAGGACTTCCCATATTACTAGGAATATTATTATGAAAACATTCAATACAACACTTGCAGTTATCGTTTTAGCATCTTCATCAGCAGCATATGCAGCAGTGGACTTTGCCTCTTTTGATGCAGATGGCGACGGTGCGATTACAATGGAAGAAGCAAAGGTTAACCCTCAGCTTGTAAAGATTTTTGATGATTTAGATACTGATGGAAATGGTGAAATCTCTAAAGAAGAATTTTCAAAGGTACAGTAATCAATATTCGAAGATACTCCACTAAAGCCGCCTTAGTCAGCGGCTTTTTTGTATTTTAAATTAACTAGTTAGCGTAACTAGTTAAAGGAATATAGCACTTACTTGGAATAGCTTTTCTACAACGGTAATGTGTTTCTTGTCGATTAGAAACATAATGACATGATCGCCCGACATAATAATTGTATCATCGTGGGCTATCAGTACATCGTCGTTACGTACTATTGCGCCAATAGTAGTACCAGCAGGGAGTTTAATGTCGGCAATAGCACGACCAACAACTTTAGATGTGCTTTCATCACCATGAGCAACCGCTTCAATTGCTTCTGCTGCACCTTTGCGTAATGAGTACACATTAACAATATCACCACGGCGTACATGAGTAAGCAATGCCGATATAGTGGCTTGCTGCGGCGATATGGCAATATCTATTTCGCCGCCTTGTACCAAATCAACGTAAGCACCACGCTGGATAAGCACCATGGTTTTTTGTGCGCCCATACGTTTTGCAAGCATGGCTGACATAATGTTTGCTTCATCGTCGTTGGTTACGGCAATAAACACATCTACTTGTTCAATATGCTCTTCTGAGAGCAGTTCTTGATCAGATGCGTCACCACAAAAAACGACCGTGTTATCGAGCATTTCTGAGAGTTGCTCAGCACGTTCTTTACTGCGTTCAATTAGTTTAACGGTGTGGTTTTTTTCAAGTGAGCGGGCAAGGCCTGCCCCAATGTTACCGCCACCAGCTATCATAATTTTTTTGTACGAACGCTCAAGTTTTTGTAGCTCGTTCATTACTGCGCGTATATGTTTTGTAGCGGCAATAAAGAATACTTCGTCATCGGCTTCAATAACGGTGGTACCCAATGGTTTTATTGCTTTACCTTGACGATAAATAGCGGCAACACGGGTTTCTACATTAGGAATATGTTCTTTAAGTGCAGATAACGCATAACCTACAAGTAAACCGCCATAGTAAGCTTTTACGGCTACTAACGAGAGCATGCCATCAGCAAACTGCAATACTTGCAGAGCACCAGGGTAGTCAATTAAACGGCGAATATACTTAGTGACCAGTGCTTCGGGAGCAATGTAATGATCGATTGGTAAATCATCGTTTTGAAAAAGTTTTTCGCGGTATTTTAAGTATTGCTCTGAGCGAATACGAGCAATTTTAGTAGGCGTTTTAAAAATACTGTATGCCACTTGGCATGCAACCATGTTCACTTCATCTGAACTGGTTACCGCTATAATCATATCGGCATCTTCAGCACCTGCGCGGCGTAATACATCAGGATGCGCGCTGTGGCCCATAACCCCTTGTAAGTCGTACTTATCTTGAAGTTCACGTAATCGGTTACCGTCTATATCAACAACGGTAATTTCGTTTTGTTCGCCAACTAAGTTTTCAGCAAGCGTAGCACCAACTTGCCCGGCACCGAGTATAATTATTTTCATTATTTACCCGTGGTATTGATCATAATTTAATTAAAAAAATAGCCATTTAATGTTTCATAAATGGCTAACTATTTAGTGTACGGCTATTAGGCTTTTTTAACTAGCTTAGCGTAATAAAATCCATCACTTTCACCGGGCAGTAACTGCAAACCTGGCGTTGTTACGGTATCGTTTTCGTGTAGAGGTATATGTTCTACATCATCGTTATTAGCTAAAAACTTAGCAACTTGCTGTTGGTTTTCTTGTGGAAGAACCGAACACGTAGCATATACCAATGTGCCACCTGGTTTTAACAGTGGCCAAATGCTATCAAGAATATCGCTTTGTAACTTGGCTAAGTCTTCGATATCTGATGCGCGACGTAACCATTTTATGTCAGGGTGACGGCGAATTACGCCAGTGGCCGAACAAGGCACATCAAGTAAAATACGATCAAATAATTTTTCATCCCACCAGGTATGTGGTTGCGATGCATCGCCACATTGTAGGTCTGCACCTAAGCCAATACGAGTTAAGTTTTGCTTAACACGTTCAAGGCGAGTTGAGTCGCTATCTAGTGCAAGTACATCAGCATCAGCAAGCTCTAAAATATGACATGTTTTACCGCCAGGGGCTGCGCAGGCATCCAAAATATAGTCGTCTGCTTTAGGTTCTAAAAAGCGAGCTGCAAGTTGTGCGGCAGCATCTTGTACTGAACATGCACCTGTATCAAACTCAGGTAACGAAAATACATCACGTGGTTTGGCAAGCTTAATCCCATCAATAAAATCAGGGTTTAAGGTGTGTTCAATATCGTTAGCGCTAAGCATGTCGCTGTATTCTTGCGTGCTAAATTGGGCTTGATTGACACGAAGCCACATTGGCGCTTGTTGCTGGTTTTCTTCAAGTAGTGCTTCCCAGCTATCTGGGTAGGCTGTTTGCACCTGTTTAATAAACCAATTTGGATGGTTGTATAAACATACCGGAATAAGCTTCGCTTTTTCTTCAAGCTCAGCTTGTTGACGCTGAAAGCTACGTAAAATGGCGTTTATCAGCCCTTTTAATCCTAAAGCGCGTAGTTGAGCCAGTGCGTTAACCGTTTCTGAAATGGCAGCATGAGGTGGTACGCGCATATGCTGCAGTTGATAAATACCTACGTATAATAAAAACTGAAATATTCTACGTTTACCTTTTAATGGCTGCTCTACTAAGTGTTGGCAGTAATTTTCAAGGCTCGGTAAGTAGCGTAAAACGCCATAACAAATTTGCTGTAGCAACGCTTTATCTTTAGGCGGCAAGCCTTGGCTTGCAAATGGAAGTTCTTGATTAAGCGATGCGCCTTTATCAACTACGTTATATAAAGTTTCAGCGGCAAGCGCTCGTACGTTTGGAACATTACTCATTGTTTTCGCCTAATATTGTGCCAGGAGTAACCCAGTCACTACGACCATTTAAAAAGTCGTTAATTGCCATTGGTTTTTTACCTTGCGGCTGTAATTGCGTAATACATAAAGCGTGTTCGCCACACGCCACTACTACGCCATTTTTGTCGCTTGATAAAATTTGCCCAGGATCACCTGATTGCAGCACAACCTGCGCTTGATGAATCTTTACTGTTTGCCCACCCATTTGGGTAAAGCACATTGGCCACGGGTTAAAAGAGCGAATGTTTCGCTCGATTTGAAGCGCACTCATGGACCAGTCGATATCAGCTTCTTCTTTAGAAAGCTTTTTAGCGTAGTTAGCAAGTTCATCGTTTTGAGGTTCAGGGGTGATCTCACCATTAGCTAATTTATTAATGGTTTCAATTAACGCATCTGGACCTAGCTCAGCAAGCTTTGTATATAAGCTTGCGCTAGTTTCTGTTGTGCTAATAGGGCAGCGGCTTATATGTAGCATATCGCCGGTATCTAGCCCTTCATCCATTTGCATTATTGTTACGCCGGTTTGTTCATCACCTGCCCAAATTGCGCGTTGAATAGGTGCAGCACCGCGCCAGCGCGGTAATATAGAGCCATGCACATTTAAACAACCTAAACGTGGCGCTTCTAAAATAGCTTTAGGTAAAATTAAGCCATATGCTACAACAATCATAATGTCGGCATTTAAGCTTGTTAGCTCAGCTAGTGCTTCATCATTTTTTAATGACTGTGGCTGAAAAACCGGTAAGTTGTGCTCAAGCGCTAGCTCTTTCACTTCACTGGCTTTTAATTTTTTACCACGACCTGCAGGGCGATCTGGCTGGCTATATACACCCACTATTTTGTGTTCGCTTTGTATCAGCGCTTGTAAATGACGTGCGGCAAAGTCTGGCGTACCGGCAAATATAATGCGTAATGGTTGAGTCACTGAGTTTTCCTAAGGTGCTTATTACTGTTCTGCAAACTTGGCTTCTTTTTCAAGCTTTTTACGAATACGTTGGCGCTTTAATGGAGATAAGTAATCAATGAATAGCTTACCTTGAAGGTGATCTAGTTCATGTTGAATACAAATAGCCAATAATTCATCTGCATCTAGTACAAATTCTTCACCGTTTTCGTTAAGTGCTGCGACTGTTACTGTTTCTGCGCGATCTACTTTTGCATACGAGTTAGGTACTGATAAACAGCCTTCTTCGCTAACGGTAGAGCCGTCTTTTTTAATGATTTGTGGATTAATTAATACCAGTGGCTCATTGCGCTCTTCTGATACATCAATAACAACGATTCGTTGATGAATATCTACTTGCGTGGCCGCAAGACCAATGCCATTTTCATCGTACATTGTCTCTAGCATGTCTTTTACAATTTGGCGTACTGTGTCGTCAACTTGTACAACATCTTTTGCTACAGTACGTAAACGTTCATCTGGAAATCTTAAAACTTCTAACCTAGCCATAGTTACCTTTTTCACTTGTGCTTAATTTAGGGTATTGTATGCTCTTATTTTAGCCATTCGCGTTCACCTTTAACAGGTTTTGGGCAATAATAATGAAAAAACAATACAAGGAAGCTCGATGAAATCTCCACTACTTGCAATCATGCTTACGTTAAGCGCTGCGTTTCCCGCAGTTGCTGATGTACTTAAAATAAAAAAAGACGCACCAAAACAGTATGTTGTAAAAAAAGGCGATACACTTTGGGATATTTCTGGCATCTATTTAGATGAGCCTTGGCTATGGCCTGAACTTTGGCAAATGAATCCACAAATTGACAACCCACACCTAATTTACCCCGGTGATGCATTAGCGTTGATATACGATGCAGATGGAAACCCACGTTTAGTGATAAATAAAGGATATAGAAAGCTATCTCCTCAGGGTCGTATTACGCCAAAAGGGCGTGATGCTATTACTACTTTGCCGCTTGAAATGATCAAACCTTATATCAGTTACGAGCAAGCAATGAACAGTGACGATATTAAAGGCAAACCTTATATTTTAGGTGCAAACGAAAATACTAAAACACAAACGCTAGGCCATATTTTATATGTTAAAGGCGACTTACAAGTACATAAAGCATATGCTATTTACCATAAAGGTGACCCCTACACTGATTTAACCGGTGAAGTGTTAGCAACGCGTGCATCTTACGTGGGTATAGCACGTGCTTTTAGGGCGGGCGATGAGAAAAATGGCGTGCCTTCGTCATTACGCGTTGAGTCTGTTAAACGAGAAATTCAGCAAGGTGATTTTTTAATGCCGGCAATGGAAGGCCAAATGCTTCCTGCGTACTTTGATATACACCGTCCTTTAGAACCTGTAACAGGTAATATTATTGCTTCACCACGCGAAGTTAGAGAATTCAGCACAATGGATGTTGTGGTGCTAAACTTAGGAAGTGAACAAAATATAGAAGCGGGTCATGTATTAGATCTAGAGCGTCAATCACCAACGGTTATTGATGGTCCTCGTGGCCCTCGTTATCCAGAAGATTCTAGTAAATATGAGAAGCTTTTATCTGATGTGAGCCAATTATTTGGTGATGAGTCTGACGAACAAAACACAACGTGGACCATGCCTAAAGAAAAAGTTGGTGAGCTAATTGTCTTTAAAGTGTATGACAAAGTAAGTTATGCATTAATAACTAAAAACCAGCACCCAATTCGCATTGGAGATATTGCAGTTATTCATTAAGAAGTAGCGAGTCGGTGCTCTAGGAGAGAGCATGGATCAGTCATCTGGCAAGCTAGCCCACTGGCTTGCCTTTTATATGTGTAAAGGGTTGGGTATAAAAACCCTTTTAGCACTATCTACAAACTATTCCCTTGGGTCGTTATTCGACTTATCCCATGACAAGCTTTTACAGCTTGGGTTAACCGCTAATCAAGCGAGTAATTTACTCAACACTAATTGGCAACAAGTCAGTCATTATGAGCAATTAATAGCGCTGAACAACATTACTGTTGTCTGTATTTTTGATGCGCTTTACCCAGAAGATCTCCGGCAGATTGCCAGTGCGCCTTTATTACTCTTTTGCAGGGGAGATGTCTCGTTATTATCAACTCCACAGATTGCAATTGTTGGCAGCCGTAATGCTACACCTACCGGGCTTGAAATAGCCTCAGAATTTGCATACGAGTTAACTTTGGCGGGTATTACAGTTACTTCAGGCATGGCGCGGGGAATAGATGGTGCAGCACACAAAGGTTCTCTTGCTGGTACAGGTAAAACCATAGCTGTGCTTGGTACTGGGGTTGATATTTACTACCCCAAACGCCATAAACTATTAACAGACCAAGTTTTAGAAAACGGCCTGCTGGTGAGTGAGTTTTTACCAGGCACAGCTGCTCATGCGCACAACTTTCCGCGCCGTAATCGTATTATTTCTGGGTTATCGTTAGGGGTGCTTATTGTTGAGGCTGAAATTAAAAGTGGTTCGTTAATTACAGTACGCTATGCGCTTGAACAAAATAAAGAGGTATTTGCAGTACCGGGTTCTATTAAAAACCCGTTAGCGCAGGCAAGTCACTTTTTAATAAAGCAAGGTGCTAAGCTGGTAGAAAACGTGGCTGACATTCTTGATGAGGTGAGTTTTACTTACGGCAATAATGTATGTAATAAAGAGCAGCCGATTCAAGCCAATTCTCAATGTGAGGTTTTAAATAGTATTGGCTTTGAAGTAACCAGTGTAGATGACATTGTGCGTCGTGCGCAGTGGCCAATAGATAAAGTACTCAGTAGGTTGCTCGATTTAGAATTAGACGATCAGATTGAGCGAGTGTTAGATGGTTACATCAAGTTAAGCGCAGGAAGGTAATATGTTTGATATTCTTTTGTATCTTTTTGAAAATTACATTCATAGCGAAGCGGATATATTTGCAGAGCAAAATGAGTTAACCGATGAGCTACTGCGTGCGGGCTTTAATAAGCCTGAGATATTTAAAGCTCTTGATTGGTTAGAGCAACTAGCCGATTTACAACACAGCGATGAGTCTCCTTATCTTATTGCTAACCCTAAAGATGCTGTGCGTATATTTACCGATAGTGAATGCCAAAGGCTCAGTACTGAGTGTCGTGGTTTTTTAATGTTTATTGAGCAAATAGGCGTAATTAACAATGTAACTCGTGAGATGGTAATGGACTGTTTAGCCTCACTAGATAAACCAACCATAAGCCTAGAAGATTTAAAATGGATTGTACTTATGATTTTGTTTAATGTTCCTGGCTCCGAAGAGGCGTATGAGCAAATGGAAGATTTGATTTTTGATGAACCCAGCGAACTTCTTCATTAGAGATAATTATCTTAATTGTACTCAAATTACTTAAACGGATAAGCACGGCATTGCTTGTATCTTTAAGTGGTTTGGGTATATTAGGCGAAAATTCACCAACCTATTAGGATCACCATGAGTAAAATCGACCATTCGCTTTTCTCGGCGAACAAGCACGCCCTCGAAAAAGAATACGAGATATGCCCACAGTGTGGTTCAGAGTTAGTGATCCGCAATAGTAAATCAGGCCCTTTTTTAGGATGCGCAAGTTATCCTAAATGCGACTTTATTAGGCCGTTGGCACATCACGATAGTAACGAAATAAAAATATTAGAAGATTCAGCATGCCCTGAGTGTAGCAAACCGCTGGTGGTTAAAAATGGCCGCTATGGTATGTTTATTGGGTGTACGGGTTATCCAGAGTGTCATTACATTGCTAACGAAAATGAAGAAAAGCAAAGCGAAGATACTTTGCCTAGTTGCCCTAAATGCAAAAAAGGTCATTTAGTCGCGCGCAGTAATAAGTTTGGTAAAGTATTTTATTCTTGTGATTGTTATCCAAGCTGTAAATACACGCTTAATAATAAACCGGTTGAACATCCGTGTCCTGAATGTGACTGGCCTATCGTCATAGAAAGAAATATGGCAAACGGCATATTATTGCAATGCCCACAAAAAAGCTGCATGCATAAGCTCACCCCAACTGAATAACGTTTAATTATATCTGGAGACTACTTTGTCAGACCTTTCAAATACGCCCACTGCAATAACATGCTTAACGCAAGGCGAAGTTATTTTATACCCAACAGAAGCTGTATATGGTTTAGGTTGTGATCCAGATAATCAACAAGCCGTTGAAGCACTATTAGCTATTAAGCAGCGCCCGGTTGAAAAAGGGCTTATTTTAATCGCTGATAACTACGGACAATTATTAAAATACGTAGATGATGCAAAAATACCAATGGATAAACGCGCTGATATTTTTTCGAGTTGGCCTGCTGCAATTACATGGGTGATGCCTGCATCTAAAAATACGCCTAAATGGCTCACAGGGCAGTTTGATACCATTGCAGTAAGAGTAACAAACCATCCAACAGTAAAGCGTTTATGCCAAGAGTTTGGTAAGCCATTAGTATCAACCAGTGCAAACTTAACCGGCCAAGAAACGGTAATTAGTATTGAGCAAGCCAAAGCGCAATTTGCAGAACAAGTTGGCTTTTACGTTGACGAGCCGTTAGGTGGTAATACTCAACCAAGCACAATAAAAGACGCCATGACTGGCAAAATATTTAGAGGTTAATATGCAAAGCGAATTATTAGATCAAGTAAAAGCCTACTTTATGGCTTTGCAAGACACTATTTGCCAAGGTTTGGAGGCTGCAGATGGCAGTGCTAAATTTATAGAAGATAACTGGCAGCGAGCAGAAGGTGGTGGTGGTCGTACACGTGTAACCACAAATGGCACTGTAATAGAGCAAGGCGGAGTTAATTACTCACACGTATTTGGCGCTTCAATGCCAGGCTCTGCAACAGCACATAGACCAGAGCTTGCAGGACGCAGCTTTCATGCATGTGGTGTGTCGTTAGTTATTCATCCAAAAAACCCTCATGTACCAACAAGTCATGCCAATGTGCGCTTTTTTATTGCTGAAAAAGAGGGCGAAGAGCCAATATGGTGGTTTGGTGGCGGGTTTGACTTAACTCCTTTTTATCCAGTATTAGAAGACGTACAGCATTGGCATCAAGTTGCCCATGATATTTGTGCACCATTTGGTAGTGAAGTTTATCCAAAATACAAAACATGGTGCGACGAGTATTTTTATTTAAAGCACAGAGACGAGACGCGCGGAGTCGGCGGTTTATTTTTTGACGACTTAAACGAACTTGGTTTTGAAAAGAGCTTTGCGTTTATGCAATCGGTTGGTAATGGCTTTTTAGATGCCTATTTACCTATTATTGAACGCCGTAAAAATGATGAATACACAGAGCAACAACGTGATTTTCAGCTTTATCGTCGCGGACGCTACGTTGAGTTTAATCTAGTGTGGGATAGAGGTACGTTGTTTGGGCTACAAAGTGGCGGGCGCACTGAGTCTATATTAATGTCTATGCCACCACTTGCACGCTGGGAATATAATTATAAACCAGAACCAAGTAGCCCAGAAGCTAACCTATATCAGTATTACTTACGCCCGCAAGAGTGGTTAACGAATCAAGCAAGTGAGTTGATAGCCAGAGAATGGCAATTATAACAATTGCACAGTAATCAAAAAGGCGCTAATCAGCTGTCTCTTGATCACAAGTCTGACTCAAGAGATTTTGCTAAATCGTAGCCTTCCAGGATGGCTTGTAACTTAAGCCATCCTTGCCATAACACTTTCACAGATGCACGCCCTGTGCGCTTGGT